>JADBYT010000025.1 GCA_020402865.1 Bacteroidota bacterium
CCGCAGTGGTTGTATTTCTGCAAGTGCCGGTAGTAAACCTCGGTGCAGATACTGTGCTGTGCGCAAGTTTGGGAAATCTTATACTCGATGCCGGCAACCCCGGATTCACCTACAACTGGTCAACCGCTGCCACCACACAAACCATTGCACCCGCTACACCCGGCACTTACTGGGTGCAAGTAAATAATGGCAACTGCACCAATACCGATACAATACTCATTTCCCTTACACCCGCTCCTCCCCCGTTAAGCGATTCCACACTTTGCAGCGGGCAAACCTATACACTCACCGCCACATCGGGCCAAAGCTGGGTGTGGAATACCGGAGCTACCACGCAGGCAATAACAGTAAATACCGGTGGTATTTATTCGGTAGCAATAACAGATGGTGCGTGTATATTTCCCGACACCGTTTTAGTGGTAATGAATCCTCTTCCGGTTGTTAATCTTGGAAATGACACCCTGCTTTGCCAGCCAGGAAATTTTCTGCTCGATGCCGGTAATCCCGGTTCAAACTGGAACTGGAATACCGGAGCGGTTTCGCAGCAAATTCAGGTTAACAATGCCGGCAGTTATGCGGTAAGTGTTACTGCCCTCAACTGCACCAGTTCGGATACCATTGAAATTGCTTATGCAACACAACCCGAACTCGGTAATTCAGCCTCCCTTTGTACCGTGCAGGAACTTATACTTACCCCCGGTACTTATCAGCCCGGAACCATCTTTTCGTGGAATACCGGTCAAACAACACCTTCAATTACCGTAAATCAGGCAGGTACTTATTCAGTTTCTATTCAGTTCGAACAGTGTTTACTCGCCGATAGTATTGAGGTTAGCGGGAATCCGGGCGAAGGAGCCGTATTTATACCCAATACATTTACACCTAATCGCGACGGGCTTAACGAAGTATTTATGGTTTATGGAAATGACATCATTGATATTCATATAAAAATATTTAACCGCTGGGGAGAATTAATTTTCGAAAGCTACGATATAAATAACGGCTGGAATGGTATGTATAACAATATGCCCGTTCAGCAAGATACGTATGTGGTGGTAACAGAATATCGTACAGCGTGCAATAACGATACCTTTGAGCAGCGCATTACACATGTGAATGTGATTAAATAGTGCAGTGCGTATTTTTGAACATTGAATCATCCAATCTAAACCGTGTGTGCGGAATTGTTTGGTAGAATAAATTGTTTGCTATCAGAATAAGCACAAAATCTATGAATCTGCTTTTTGATCTCGACGGAACGATTAGTGATCCTGCCGAAGGCATTCTTAATTCAATTCAGTATGCCTTTACGCACTTAAACAAACCGGCTCCCGAACGTCATGTCCTTTTACGGTTTATTGGCCCTCCGCTTATTGATTCATTCAAAGAAACTGCCGGTTTCACAGAAGAAGAAACACACCGTGCTGTAGCATTGTACCGGGAATATTTTAATATAAAAGGGAAATATGAGAACTTTCTATATCCAGAAATACGTGATGTACTTGAAGCCGCTGTAAAAATGAGACATCGCTTATTCATTGCCACTTCCAAACCTACTGTTTTTGCGAAAGAAATCATTGCCCATTTTCATTTAGCAGACTATTTCATTGAAGTTGCTGGCAGTAATCTGGACCATACCCGTCGTGAAAAAGCAGAGATAATTAATCATCTTCTCCATACCTATCAGCTCAACACGAAGGATACGTGGATGATCGGCGACCGCCTGCATGATGTTGCCGGGGCCCGGAAATGTGGTGTTAAATCGGTGGGGGTAAACTGGGGATATGCGGAATCCGGTGAATGGCTCGCTTATTCACCCGACCTCATTGTTGAAAACCCCGCTGAGCTTTTGGCGCTCATTCAACGCTTGAGTTAATTTTTCATTTTACAGCCTTCTATCCTCTTGTTTAGCTGTATCCTGTTCAAAAAACAGTCAAAATGTCAGTAATTCGGTTTCGGAACAGGATTTGATTGATGTACGATGTCTTTTGAATTCTCGTAAATTTGCAGGACAGAAAAATTCACGGACTCACCACATAAAACATTCCTTACAATGGCGCTTCAAATCACCGATGCTAATTTTGAAGAACTCGTTCTCAAGTCAGATAAACCCGTAGTGCTCGATTTCTGGGCCGAATGGTGTGGCCCCTGCCGCATGGTAGGCCCCATCATCGAAGAAATGTCGGCCGAATATGATGGAAAAGCGGTAATTGGCAAAGTAGATGTGGACAACAATCCCGAAGTTTCGATGAAATTCGGTATCCGCAATATTCCCACCATTCTGTTCTTCAAGAACGGTCAGGTGGTGGACAAGCAGGTAGGTGCTGTGCCCAAAAATGTATTGGCACAAAAGCTCGAAGCCCAAATGGCCTGAACGGCATTTACCTCTTGATTATCCTACGAAAGCGGGAATCTGTACCTCAGATTCCCGCTTTCGTCATTATCTTTATGCCAGTATGCCTATTGATAAACTCGCCACCCAGCCGTTTTCGCACCTCGAACTGCTTGCCCGTCAGGTAGTGGAAGGCTTTATAACCGGTTTACATAAAAGCCCTTTTCACGGCTTTTCGGTGGAGTTTGCGGAGCATCGTTTGTATAACAGCGGTGAATCGACCCGGCACATCGACTGGAAGCTTTATGGCCGCAGCGACAAGCTGTTTATTAAACGTTACGAGGAAGAAACCAACCTGCGTTGCCAGCTGGTCATTGATCATTCATCGTCTATGTATTTCCCGATGGATGAAAAGGGGCAGTCGCTGGAAAAGAACAAAATCCATTTTGCCGTGCATTGTGCGGCCGCATTAACTGAACTGTTGCGTACCCAGCGCGATGCCGTGGGCCTTTCGGTATTTGCCGAAACACTTGAAACGCATCTTCCCGCCCGTTCAAGCAACGTACACCAAAAACAGGTGTATCACGAGCTCGAACAGCTGCTGCAGCCCGTAACACCCGAAGTACAACGCAAAACCTTCGCCGTAAACGCCCTGCACCAGATTGCCGAAAGCATTCCGCGCCGCTCGCTGGTTATGCTTTTCAGCGATATGTTTGACAATGGCGAAAATACCGAAGCCCTCTTCTCTGCCCTGCAGCACCTGCGCCACAACAAGCACGAGGTGATTCTCTTTCACATTACCGACAAACAAAAGGAACTGGATTTCCTTTACGATAACCGCCCGCACACCTTCATCGACCTCGAAACCGGCGAAGAAATAAAAGTGCAGCCCGCCGAAGTGCGCGAAAATTACCTCCACGCCATTACCCGTTTCAAAAACGATCTCGTGCTGCGCTGTGGCCAGTACCGTATTGATCTGGTAGAAGCCGATATTAACCTTGGCTTCGAACAAGTGCTGCTCCCCTACCTGATGAAACGCCAGCGTATGGTGTAAACCTGACACTGGTCAGTATATTTTTGCCAAACGCTGCCAGTCAGTGTAGAAAACCTGTAATTTTGGCGCTGTTTTTAACAGGACCCTGTCATGTCCCATAATTCTCATGGTCACAACAAAGTGACCTTCGCCGGGCTGCTCATCACACTTGGCATCATTTACGGCGATATTGGTACATCGCCTCTTTATGTACTGAAAGCCATTGTGGGCAATAACCCCATAAGCAGCGACTATGTGCTGGGCGGACTTTCCTGTATTGTGTGGACACTCACGTTACAGACTACGGTAAAATATGTGCTCCTCACCCTGCGTGCCGATAACAACGGCGAGGGTGGAATTTTTGCACTTTACACACTTGTTCGCCGCACCAAAAAGAAATGGCTGCTGGTTCCGGCCATTGTGGGCGGCTCCATGCTGCTGGCCGATGGTATAATTACACCACCTATTTCAGTTGCCTCGGCCATTGAAGGCTTACGCGTTTTTGATCCTGAAATCAATACAATTCCCATTGTAATTAGCATTATTGCCGGCTTGTTTTTAATACAGCAGTTTGGCTCCAAGCTGGTAGGCCGGTTCTTCGGTCCCATTATGCTTTTGTGGTTCAGTATGCTGGCCGTGCTGGGTGTGGCGCAAATTGCCGGCAATGTGGAAATTCTCAAAGCCCTCAGTCCGCACTATGCCGTGAAAATGCTCACCGAGCATCCCGGTTCACTGGCATTGCTTGGCGCGGTGTTTCTGTGTACTACCGGAGCCGAAGCACTTTATTCTGACCTCGGGCACTGCGGACGCGGCAACATCCGTATCAGCTGGGGCTTTGTGAAGGCGGCGCTTATTCTCAACTACTTTGGTCAGGGTGCCTGGCTGCTCAAACAAGAAGGCCAGCTGCTCAACGGTGCTAACCCGTTCTATTCAGTAATGCCCGAGTGGTTCAAAGTTACCGGCATCATCATTGCCACAGCCGCCGCCATTATTGCCAGTCAGGCCTTAATCAGCGGTTCGTTTACACTCATCAACGAAGCCATACGCCTTAATTTCTGGCCAAAAGTGCGAATCAAATATCCATCCGACCTCAAGGGCCAGCTTTATATTCCTTCCATCAACTGGCTGCTGATGATTGGCTGTATCGGCGTGGTACTTTACTTCCGCGAATCGTCGAACATGGAAGCGGCATACGGTCTGGCAATTGTGATCACCATGCTTATGACCACCATGCTGCTGAGCTTCTACCTGTACATGAAACGCTACCCCAGCTGGCTCATCGTGTTGCTGCTGTTTGTGTATCTGAGCATTGAAGCCCTGTTCCTTATTGCCAACCTCGAAAAGTTTGCACACGGAGGTTACATCACGCTCATCATTGCATCCGTACTCATTCTCGTAATGTGGATCTGGTACGATGCCCGAAAAATCAGAAACCGTTACGTGGAATTTGTGAAAGTAAAAGAATACCTCCCGCTGCTGGCCGAACTCAGTCAGGACACCTCGGTATCCAAACATTCCACACACCTTGTTTACCTCACCAGTGCCGATCATAAAGACGATATCGAATCGAAAATTCTGTATTCTATTTTACAGAAACGCCCCAAACGCGCTGATGTATATTGGTTTGTACACGTACACGTAACCGACCAGCCCTACACTATGGAATATAAGGTTACCGAGCTGATGCAGAATGATGTGTTCCGTATCGACTTTTACCTCGGTTTCCGTGTGCCTACCAAAATCAATCTGCTGTTCCGCAAAGTGGTGAGTGAAATGGTACAGAATCACGAAGTGGATATTACCAGCCGCTACGAATCGCTCAACCGCAAAAGTGTAATCGGTGATTTCAGTTTTGTAGTGCTTGAAAAATACCTTTCAAACGATAACGAGCTGCCCGTTTACGAGAAAATCATTCTCGATATTTATTACTTCATGAAACCGATTACGCTTTCTGAAGAAAGTGCGTTTGGGCTCGATACAAGTTCGGTGCTGGTAGAGAAAGTACCGATTGTGCTGGCGCCGGTGCGCGAAATAAATCTGAAACGAATCAAATGCTGATAAAAAGACAAAGCCGGATATTTTCCGGCTTTGTCTTTTTATCAGTGGTGTTTACTTTGCTTCTGGGGTAAGCAGCACAGCCTGCACCTGTACGTTCATTTTCTTCAGCACGGGCTCATCACTCGATACAAGATGATCGCCGGTTACAAGAGCGAGTTCGCGCTGTTCCATAAATTCATACACTGCAGGCGACTCGACAAGCTGCACGGAAATGCCGGTATTTTCAAGTTTACCGTTTTCCCAGCCCGCCGCGCCACCGCCATAATCCCAGCCAAAACCTGAAAAACGGAATGGCTTGCCGTTAATGGCCTGAAGTTTTTCGAGCGATAAACCGGGCACTACACCGGCTTGGGTTTTCCACCGGCCTTTGTATTGAATAGGTTTATCAGCCTCTATCAGGCAGCTCACTTTTACGTAAGCTATACCCGTTTTACCCGAATTGTTTTGCCACACAACGGCCACTTCATCAGGCGTTCCCCGAAAAAGATAGGTGGCTGTTTCCCAGTTTCCTTCTGCCCCCCAGAGCGTATCGGTTTTCACATTGGCATCGCCGTAAGCAGCACGCAGTTCGGTTTCCGAACCAAACAACACGAGACTGTCGAGCAGCGATGTGGCAGAAACGGTTTGGGCATTTATCTGTACGGGCGTGGCGGAAGATGTTGGAGAGGTATGTGCATTTGTATTCTCGTCAGCATTTCCGCAGGCCGCAGCCAGCAAAAGCAAAAGCAGATAATATGCGCGGTTCATAATTGCAGATCGGTAAAACTTGTGCAAATTAGTGTGAAATATCACACAGCACAAGTTTTGTGTGATCACTGAAATTTCCGCACCTATGATTTTTCGCTGCATCAAAGCCTACAACGTACTTTACGAAAACCCGATTGAAGTAAAGCGGGGCGACAAAGTAAAAGCGGGTAAATTCGACACCGACTGGCCGGCTTTTCGCTGGTGTGCCGGGCCCGACGGGCGCGAAGGATGGATGCCCGATGATTTGCTTGATGAAGTAAACGGCGAGTTTTTCGCCAATACCGATTACAGCGCCCGCGAGCTTCCGCTTGCTGAAGCGGCAGTAGTGGAAGGCTTAATCGAAAACGGTGGCTGGTGGTGGTGCCGAAACAGCAAAGGCTTGCAGGGCTGGGTGCCCGAAACGCATCTTGAAATGATTGATTAACAGCCTGCCGGAAATGCCCGGCAGGCTGTTACAGCAAGTTATTTATGAAGCAGCTTGCTTTCCATCAGCAACACATCGCTTTGCGACTGTGTGAGGTATAAAATCAGCAAACCGTAAGGCATGCCCGGCTGAATTTCATTGGCGGGCAAATTCGTGGTATCAGCGGCAAGCAGCTTAATGATGTGTTGTTTGCGCTGGCTTGCATCAGAATAATTAAACGCTAAATCCTGATTGGCAAACAACATGGTTATCGGCGTGGTATTCCAAGACTCTACCTGTGAATAATCACTTGCACCAGCCTGAACCAGTGTAAATGCCTTAAAATCCTGAATATAGTTTACGTAATCCTTTACCTCGCCATGTACTTTGGCCGAAACAGCCACTGCCGAATCAGGTTGCTTTTTAAATCCTTTTTCGTTCATGGAAAGCTGCATATTTACACAGCTTTCATTTTGCTTGATAAGATTGTAATAGGCTGCATTGGTTTTCTGACTGCTCCCGGTTCCGAGTGTGGTAAAAATTATTCCGCTTACAGCCACCATGATTACCACAGTAGCCACTGCATTGGTAAGGTTGAGCGATTTGCGGTACACACTCAGCAGGTAAAGCGGAATATACCCCAATATGAGCACCGCCAGTCCCGAATAAATTAACTGCGTAGCTCCGGGCCAGTACAAAAATTTAAAACCGCCCCCAGCACCAAGCAATACACTACCCGCTGCACCTACAATAGCCAGCATGGTATTTCGGTTTGATACCTCACCGGTTTTATAGCGGTAAATAAAAAACACCGGGGCGAAGATGGTGGCTACGATAAACGTGCCCAGCAACAACATGATATTGGCTCCGGGCCAATGCATTGCCTTAAACAATGAGCCCGCAACTATAAATGCGCAACTCATTAAGCCTGTTACTCGAAGTGTCTTACTCATATAATGTTTTTGAATGTGGTGAATCAATAGGTTGGTTTCCTTCTGCAAAGGCAGAAATTGAGCATCGCCGAATTCATGAATGATATTCCGATAAGCAGTTTCGAAATCTTCAGAACCGGCACGTGCTTCCAGCATGCAGCAAAGGTGGTCAAGCAGCCCTTCCCTGAGCGAAAGCATGGTAACCCCGCGCCGCAGCAAATCGGTACGGATAAATTCTACCTGTTCATCACTGACTTCCATGGTAATCAGTACAGATCAGGTTTCAGATCGAGAAGAGCCGACATGGTTCGGACAAAATCGCCAAACTCGTTTATTTTTTCCCGCACCAGGCTTTGACCCGGACGGGTAAGCGAGTAATACTTTCGTACACGTTTCCCAATATTCACTGTTTCGGTAATCACTATTCCCTCTGCTTCCAGCTGATGAAGCAACGGATAGAGTGCGCCCTCTGTAATAATGATCTTTTCGTGTGTGAGCTCTTTTACACGCTGCGTAATTTCATACCCATACATTCTTTCCTGCTCCGAAAGAAGTTTAAGTACTATGGTTTTCAGCGTGCCCCGTATCAGTTCATTTGAATACATAACGCAATTATACATCGGGATCTTATGTATTGCAAAATTCAGATACCTAAAATTCTTATGTATTTAGATAAATTGCTGAATATCAATGATAAAATTAACGAGCAACCTTACCAGAGGAGTATGGTGAGGCATAGCGGCGATCGTTTATGAAAGCCGAATCGGATAATGTGAGCAGGAAGGCAAGCAGTTGTTTTTGCTGCAACGGCGTGAGACGTGCCCCGCCATTGCGTACGGTGCCCATCCGGCTGTCCACATTGGCCGACGCATGCACGTCGTTGCTGTAAAATGCCAGCACCTGACCGAGTGTGGCAAAACGGCCATCGTGCATATAAGGCGCAGTAAAGGCGAGGTTGCGCAGGGAAGGTGTTTTAAACTTACCGTTATCTTTTGCAATGCCGGTAATTTTGCCGCGCCCCGCATCGGTATAGCCGTTGGCAGCGTACACGGCATCCAGGCCGTTGTTGCTGAACTGTCCGGTGGTTCCGAGTGCGTCGGCATCAGTGGTGTGACAGTGCAGGCAGTCGCCTTTGGTCATGTCGTTGGCCAGTTCAAAGCCGGCGCGTTCATCGGGCGTAAACAGCGCGCGGTTGGTAATGGCCAGATCGTATTTTGAGCGGTTTGAAATGAGTGTGCGTTCAAACTGTGCAATGGCTTTGGCAATGCGCACACTGTCTATACGATCATCGCCAAACGCCGCCTTGAAGCGGGTGCGGTAGAAACGGCTTCGCGCCACACGTTTTTCAGCCTCAGGCCAGTTGAGGTTCATTTCGTGATGGGCGCGCACGGGTTCAAACACCTGCGTTTCGAGACTTACCGCGCGGCCATCCCAAAAATAGGCCGGGTACCAGGCCAGATTATACAACGGCATGGTATTGCGCGGCTGCAGGCTGCCATCAAAACCTTTGCTAAACGCCAGCGGCCCGTCGCTGAACGCCGCTTCCTGCCGGTGGCAGCTTGCGCAGGAAAGCGAACTATCCGCACTGAGCACCGGGTCGTAAAAAAGATAACGCCCAAGCTCAGCACCTTCTACCGTAACCGGATTACCGTCAGCCACAGGCATGGGCGGAAAAAACTTCAGTTCGGGAAACACATAAGGCTTTGGCGCCCGCTGCCTGCCCAGCGCCGACAGCATCAGCACCGACACAAGCAGCGGAATGGCCCAAAGAATTGTTGTTCGGAGTCCGGTATTCACAAGTGGTTCAGCGTTGCAAAATTACTTTATGCGTTTCGGTCTTTTTGTTGGTAATCACACGCAGGTAATACGTTCCGTTCGGATAGGCGCTCAGGTCGATCCAGAATTTTGTGGGGCTCACACCATATTGCTTCAGCAGTTTTCCATCAGCACTGATTACTTCAATGCCTTCGATAATATGATACTCCTGAAGTTTCTGCGCTTCAATGTTTACAATACCGGTTGAAGGTGTGGGATACACACGCAGGTATTCGGGCTGATTGTCTTTACCTGCGGTGTGGAAAATGGTGAGGTGCTGATTGTAATTATCAATCATCCATCCCTCACGGTTATTGCTCACCGAATCGGTTACAATGCGAAAACGGGTTTGAAAAGTGGTGGTGTAAGGAATCAGATAAGCCGCATCAAAACACAACCATACATCGCGCCAGCTTGTATCGCGCCCGGTAAATGCCAGTTGCGAAGTGTCAACAGTTGATGAATCGTAGCCGTAGAAATTATACACGTACGGGTTGTTGAAACAGTTCTGCCAGGTTACACCATTATCAATGGTATATTCCACAAACGCAAAATCGGCAGCACTGTCGAGATCGAATTTCTGCTTCCACTGCATAGCCATAATACCAATAGGCGGAAACTGATTAAGCGGAAACACAAC
The DNA here is from genome assembly GCA_020402865.1 of Bacteroidota bacterium. Classification (NCBI taxonomy): domain Bacteria; kingdom Pseudomonadati; phylum Bacteroidota; species Bacteroidota bacterium. The sequence continues at coordinate 9,961 of JADBYT010000025.1, forward strand.
CGAAGCATTGGCGTTTACCGCACAGGCATTTACCGTATCGGTAATAAGTACGTTAGGCGTAGAAGCCGGTGCATTGAAAAGCGTTTTCTGTGGTGCTCCCACCTGCCACACATTTCCCGAATCAAGTGTATAAACTGCCGGTTGAATATCGGATCCATCAAAATACTGTGTAGCCGTTATTTGCGCAGCAAGTGAGAATACCGTCAGGTTGGTGGTGAATAATAGTTGAAGTTTTTTCATGGGCCTGATAATTTGAGGTTGCTATATGATAAAAGTAAACTGTAAACTTCTAAGCCGCTAAGTGTTGTTCTGAATTTCTTACCTGTTCAGTGCTATTTCAATACTACCTTATTTACATTCGGCTTATCAGGATTCCTTCTCCACAAATAAAAATTGCAACAAAACCATCCTCAAACTGTTGCATTACGTAAGTGTGAATTAATAAAATAATTACTGCCGAATACCGACCTTTACATTATGCCGGGATACCGTTTTTCGAAATTTTCCAAAAAAGATGACAAACCGCCTTTCGACAGGCTGTTTGATATTTTCCGCGAACTCCTCACCCACACCTCGGGCGATGTGAATGAAGCACTGGCGTGGATGAACGAACTCGACCGCGAATACAAGCTCACCGATAACAATTACGGAATGGGCGATTTTATCGAGGATCTGAAGAAGCGCGGTTATCTGCAGGAAAATCCGCAGGACGGAAGTTTTGCAATTACCTCCAAAATGGAGCAAAGCATCCGGCAGAGTTCGCTTGATCAGATTTTTGGCAAGCTCCGCAAATCGCGCACACGGGGCAACCACAAAACGCCCTACAGCGGCCGCGGCGATGAACTGACCAGCGACCGCCGCCCTTTTCAGTTTGGCGATGCGCCGGAGCAGATTGACATGACTGTGAGCATGCGCAATGCACAAATTCACCACGGCACCAGCGAGTTTGCCATGAGTGAAGATGATTTGGAAATTATTGAGCAGGAGCACAAAACCCAAACATCAACCGTGCTCATGATTGATATTTCGCACTCGATGATTTTGTATGGCGAAGACCGCATTACGCCAGCCAAAAAAGTAGCCATGGCTTTGGCCGAACTGATTAAAACACGCTATCCGAAAGATACGCTCGACATTATTGTGTTTGGCAACGATGCGTGGCAGATTGAACTCAAAGACCTGCCCTTTTTGCAGGTAGGCCCCTATCACACCAACACCGTAGCCGGGCTTGATCTGGCCATGGACATTCTGCGCCGCCGCAAAAATCCGAACAAGCAGATTTTTATGATTACCGACGGCAAACCGAGCTGCCTCAAACAGGGCGAAGAATATTACATGAACAGCTTCGGCCTCGACCGCAAGATTGTGGCACAATGCCTCAACCGCGCACATGCCTGCCGTCGCGTACATATTCCCATAACCACGTTTATGATTGCCAAAGATCCTTACCTGCAGCAGTTTGTAGAGGAGTTTACCGATGCCAACCAGGGCCGGGCATTTTACACCTCGCTGAAAGGTCTGGGTGATTATATTTTTGAAGATTACACCACAAACCGTCGTAAACGCGTTCGATAAAATGAATAGTTTACCCGAAACCGATTTTACACTTACCGCCGAAGGGCCCGTTACAAAAGCGTTTTTGCAGGCCGGCGTAACACGTTTCACCGAAGCAGTAAATTACGTGCGTAAACTCCGCTACAACCGCATCAGCAACCGTAACAACTGCCTGCTTGTGCTCACCGAACAACGTGGCACCTGTTCTTCGAAACACCAGTTACTGGCCTTACTGGCAGAAGAAAACAATAGGCCCGACATACAATTGGCAGAACTGTTGTTTCGTATGCACGAAAAAAATGTACCCGGAACAGGTGAAATACTTTTTCGCCACAATCTGCCTTACATGCCCGAAGCACACAACTATTTACGTGCAGGCAATCAAATAATTGATGCCACTTCAGAATCTGTGCGCATAGACTATGAAGGCGATAAAATTTCGGAACAAATAATATCGCCACGTCGAACCACGGAAGAAAAAATGGCCGCACATCGTTTAGCTCTCGACCAGTGGCGCTGCACAGATTCACTGGCTGCTGCATATACCTTAGATCAACTTTACTCCATCCGCGAAAGCTGCATTGCGGCAATCGTATAAATTCAATCGTACTGTGAGCAACTCACCCGCTATCAATACCCTCGGCGAACTTATTGCCGCCGGATACACACCAAAATCAATAAAACAGGAACTCCGCGATAACCTGCTTGCACGACTAAGAGCAAAAACACCTTTGTTTGATGGTATTATCGGCTATCAGGATACGGTGATTCCTGATCTGGAGCGTGCCATACTTTCGCGGCATAATATTAACCTGCTTGGTTTGCGCGGACAGGCCAAAACGCGTATTGCGCGGCTTATGGTGAATTTGCTGGATGAATGGATTCCGGTGGTAAAAGGCTCGGAACTGAATGATGATCCGCTGCAACCGCTTTCGCGCTATGCGCGCGATCTGGTGGCCGAAAAAGGAAACGCCACACCCATTGAATGGATGCACCGCAGCGAACGTTTTGCCGAAAAACTGGCCACGCCTGATGTATCGGTAGCCGATCTGATTGGAGATGTGGACCCGATTAAAGCCGCCAACATGAAACTGAATTACAGCGATGAACGCGTGATTCACTACGGCATTATTCCCCGCGCCAACCGGTGCATTTTCGTAATCAACGAGCTGCCCGATTTACAGGCACGTATTCAGGTGGCCTTGTTTAATATTCTGCAGGAAGGCGATATTCAGATACGCGGATTCAAGCTGCGCCTGCCGCTTGATATTCAGTTTGTGTTTACGGCCAATCCGGAAGATTACACCAACCGGGGCTCGATTGTGACGCCGCTTAAAGACCGTATCGGCAGCCAGATACTTACGCATTATCCGAAGGATCTGGAAACAGCCAAGCAGATTACGCAGCAGGAAGCCCGCGCAAGGCAGGATGCCGCTGCAGTGATTCATGTGCCCGATGCCGCGCTGAGCATGCTCGAGCAGATTGGCTTTGAAGCACGCGAAAGCGAGTTTATTGATGCCAAGAGCGGTGTATCGGCGCGTTTAAGTATATCGGCCTACGAAAACCTGATCAGTGCGGCCGAGCGCCGGGCGGTAATAAACGGCGAGGCCGAAACCATGGTGCGCCTTACTGATTTTGCCGCCGTAATTCCGGCCATTACCGGCAAGGTGGAAATGGTGTATGAAGGTGAACAGGAAGGCGCAGCCGGTGTGGCCAAACACCTTATCGGAAAAGCCATACGCACACTCTTCCCCACCTATTTCCCCTCGCCCGAAAAACTAAAAAGAAAAACCGAAACAAGCCCGTACCAACCCATTATCGACTGGTTTGGCGAAGGCAATACGCTTGATCTGACAAGTGATATGCCCGCGCGTACATATGCTGCCGCACTGAGTGTAGTGGACGGACTGGATGAACTCGTTTCGAAACATTATCCTGCTGCCGAAGGCATGCAAAAGCTGTTTCTGATGGAACTGGTGCTGCACGGACTTTCGGAGTTTTCGCGGCTCAACCGCAGTTCACTTGAGTCGGGTGCGCGTTTCGGCGATCTGATGGGTGCCATGCTGGGCGGGGAGTAACTGGTCTAAGAGGCTGTCAGGGAATTTTGTGTTGCTTTGATTTTGATGGATTTTTTGATTGATTGAGGCGCTTTTTGAACAGATACCTTGAGGGTCAAGCAACGAAAAGCAATCAAAAAAGACGCGAAAACATTAAAAAGAAAATTCCCTGACAGACTCTAAAAAAGCAATTAAGTTTTCTTTTACCTGAAGTTTATTTTGGAAAGTCGGTGAAAATGGTTATATCTTAGTAAACTGTGCAACAGACACACCTGCACAGTGAAAGGAGGCACCATGACACTTTTTGCACAAGAGCTGACTGCACACACCGGCCGGCTGCGCGGGCATACGGGAGCCGACAGGGAATCACCCCAAAGTACCAGGTCATCACCGGAATCTCTTGCCGCAGTCCGTCCTGAATCATTTCAAACCTGGCGGAGCATCCGTTTCCGCGATCCATTGCTGCTGGTGGTAATTCCACTTGCCTCACTGGCTTTTTATGCACTGTCGTTAAGCGTTACGGCTATTTCCCTGCGTCTTGGGCCGGTTGCCACACATGCTGTGGGGCTGGGCATTCCGGCACTTTGGGCAGTATATCTGCTTAGCGATTATCTGCGCTTCCGCAACTGGCGGGCCCGGCTTCCCTTTGCCGTAGCGGGCTGGGACGAAGTAGTAAACCACACCGCTTTTGAAACGGGTGTGTGGCGGCATGCTGAGGTGAAGCTGATACTGAGTGAAGGCATTTCGCCCGAACAGGAAAAGCATTTTGCCGCAGGCATTATTGTCTTTGCCCACCTCGCCAATTCAAGCTATGGCGAACGCTATCAAGGCGATCCGCGCCGCTACTGGAATACAGACATCCTCACGGCATCCGGCAGCATTGATATTCATGTGGCGGCCTGTTTTGTGGGACTTTGCACAAAAAAACTCAGGCATGCCGCACAACGTTATCCCGGCTGCCTGCAACGGGTAGAAATTTCGCTCAGCGGCGATCCGTTTCTTGCCGATCCGCATGATGCTCATCACTAATTCAACGTTAAAATAAGCTAAGGGCGCCCTGCGGGGCGCCCTTAGCGCTGCTTTACCGTTTACCTTTGCGCGTATGGCAATTGAAATAGAACGCAAATTCCTGCTCCGTAGCACCCGCTGGCAGCAGCATCCCGACCTGAGCGTTACACATATCCGTCAGGGCTACCTCGTAAGTGATGCCGGCCGTACCGTGCGCGTACGCTGGCGAAACGGCAAAGGCTACCTCACCGTAAAAGGCAAACCCGAATCAGGCAGCATTGCACGCATGGAATATGAATACGAAATTCCCGGCACCGAAGCCGAAGCCCTGCTGCAACTCTGCAAACCGCCGCTCATTGAAAAAAAACGCTGGCTCCTGCCCGCCGGAAATCATACGTGGGAAATAGACATCTTTGAAGGCGAAAACAACGGACTCTGCGTAGCCGAAATCGAACTGGTAAACGAACACGAAACGTTTGAAAAACCCGACTGGCTGGGCGAGGAAGTTACTCACGACGGGCGCTATTCAAACGCAGCACTCAGCCGCGTGCCTTACTCACAATGGTAAAGTCTGGTGTTTAACGTTCAGCCTGCATAGGCGCATAGCCGGTAAACAAAGCGTTTTTCAAAAACTGCCTGCTCATAAAACTTTGGAACAAGTTGAAGTCGGCTGACCGAAGTTGCACCAAAACCATTATTTTTGCCCATCATAAACCAATTTGTGAACCACGTGTACTCATCACGCACTTTATTTATCGTAGTAGCCATATTAATTGGCGCTCTGACCCGTCTTCTTCCCCATCCGCCGAACTTTACCGTCATTGGCGCCATCGCTCTGTTTGGCGGTGCGTACCTCGGCAGCCGCTGGCTGGCCGTTGTGGTTCCGGTGCTCGCTGTTTTTCTCAGCGATCTTGTGCTTAACAACACTATTTATGCACAGGATGGTCAGTTTGTATGGATGTATGAAGGTGCATGGCTCGTATATTTTTCAACTGCACTTTGTACTTTGCTTGGCATGTTTATGCTTCGTAAAGTAAGCGTAAGCAATGTGTCTGTTTCTGCTATTGCAACCGCTCTGCTGTTCTTTGCAATTACCAATTTTGCAGTATGGGCTGGTTCTCCCATGTATCCGCAAACAATTGGCGGCCTTGCTGCCTGCTACGTGGCTGCGTTGCCTTTTCTGGGCTGGAGCATGCTTGGCAACCTGTTTTTTGCCGGTATTTTCTTTGGCGGCTTTGAACTCGCCGGCCGTCGGTTTCCGAAGCTGGCTGCGCGTAAGGCATAAGTAACTTTCGCTCATCTTTATCACGGCCTGTGCAATGTGCACAGGCTTTTTTTTCGATAATATGCCTTGAATTTGCCGTGAAACGGTTACGTGTACTCCGCTTTTTATTCGGAATGGATAAGCAAACGGAGCCTGCTGATTAGAGACAGCGTAAGGTTAAAACCTCATCAGCTGACTCCGTACAAATTCCCACTCCGGTGTAATCAGTAAATGACCAAAATCAAGCGGATACCACGGACTGTTTCCGGCTTCATCGGGATTTCGGAGTACCTGAATATTTTGTGCGGGCATGTAGCTTTGCAGCAGCAGAAACACTTTTTCGCCTTTTGCATTTACAGCCATATCGGCCACGATGCAGGCGTGTCCGGGTGAGCCGCCTTTGATAAATACATCGCCGATCTGCATCGAATCAGCTGAAACGGATTTCATTTCGCGGCTAAGCGAGAGCGTGCCTGCATACATAAACACGTCGTTGAGGTAGCGGCGAAAAGCGGTGTATTCGCCTACTGCGGCTTTGCTCCCGTTTTGCAGTCGTTTACCCGGTTTGCGGGTATCAATGCGTTCGCCTTTACACCAGGAAAGATAAGCGCAACGGTCGCCGCTGGTAAAGTTGAATGCGATTTCGCTGTAACGTTGTTGTGCAAAAAGGTATTCGGCGCGTAAACGCATCACCGCATCCGCACACTGCTGTAAATCGGCTTTACCGGGATCAACATTCACCACGGCCACATGCGCATTCTGATTTCGTTTGGGTTGTCCGTTGTGCAGCAACACCGGTGTGCCGTTGGGCAGCAGCGGCAAGTGCCGCAGCCAGACAGCAAAGGATCCGTCATTTGCTTTTACACGTTTATAGCCTTCGGGCACGGCAAAGCGTGTGCAGATTTCAGCCTTTGACGTATCGGCGCCGGGCCAGCAGTAGCGTTGGGCAGGATCATCAGGAAGCGAGTCGGGCACACCTGCATAGGTGTAAGATGCGGGTGTGGAACCTGCATCGGAGCAGGAAACGATGGAAGTACTCAGTACAGCTGAAAATAAAAGGGCAAAGCTGTTATTCATTTGTTTTCCTTTTATTTTAAGGTATTGCCCGGTTTATTTTCCGGGCTTAGCATTCTGCAACTGCTGAATGTAAGCGGCCGAAGTTTCGTAATTATACTGAGCCTCGCTGATTTGTACACCATCTTTAAAGTAATATACACCGCCCCAGCTGTACACTTTACGGGTGTACACCCAGGCTTTGTTTCCGGCCACCACAATACGTTTGGTGGTATTGGTACTTCCCTCCTTCTCTGTTTCTTCGGTGAGGCCCTGCGGATATTTTTTCACCAGTTCATTCATAAACTCCTCATTGTTTGTATTCTGAGGGGTATTATTTACAACCGGATCTGTTTTCGGGTTGAGGATTTTATCAATCTCAGCCAGTTTCTGTTTCGGATACAACTCAATGGGCTTTAGGGCAAGCGCCTCGTTGTAGGCTGCTTTTGCGGCGTTGTAGTCTTTGGCTGCAAAAGCACGGTCGGCTTTGGTAATTGCCGCATCATACTTTTTCTGCTTTTCGGCTTCAAACTTCTGATCGGCAAGTATGCGATCCACATCGGCAATGCGGTCTTTGGGCAACTGCTCGGCCGGTTTTAGCGAGGCAGCCTGCTGGTAGGAAACTTTTGCGGCGCTGTAATTTTTGAGCGCCATCAGGCTGTCGCCGGCCTGAATGGCGGCGTTGTATTTCTGTTCTTTCGCAATCACAGCTGCATCAGCCGCTGCAAGGCGGTCAAGCTCGGCAAGTTTTGTTTTCGGATAGGCTTCGGCCGGTTTAATGCTCAATGCTTCGGTATAAAGCTGGCGCGCACTGGTGTAGTTATTTGCCGTCATGGCAGCATCGGCTCGGGCAATTACGTCTTTGTATTTCTGATTCGTTTCGGCCAGACTCGAATCTTTTGCACTATTCTCGTCACAAAGTCTGATGCGGTCTTGCGGATACTGCTCTGAGGGTTTCAGCCCCAGTGCCTCGGTGTAGGCGGTTTTCGCGCCATTCCAGTCTTTGGCGGTAAATTTTGCATCGGCCTGTTTAATCAGATCGAGATACTTTTTATTCAGTGCTGCAGTTACTGATGCATCATTGAGCATGCGGTTAATTTCGGCCAGCTTGTCTTTCGGATACTGTTCGTCCGGCTTAAGCCCCGCAGCTTCGGTAAATGCGGCTTTGGCCGAGGTGAGATCCTGCGCGGCAAGCGCCTTATCGCCACGGGCAATGGCATCAGTATAACGCTTATCGGCATTGGCAGCTGCTTTCTGATCGGCCAGAATTTTGTCGATCTCCGCAATCTTCGTTTTCGGATACGCTTCGGCTGGCTTGAGTGTTTGCGCTGATACAAAGGCCACGCGTGCATTGGTGTAGTCGTTCAACCGGAATAAACTGTCGCCACGAGCAATCGCGTTTTTGTAATTCGCGTCAACATTTCGTGCCTTTTCAATTTCAGCCAGTTTCTTTGCAATCAGCGCAAGCTGATCTTTCGGGTATTTCTCGGCAGGCTTTAATCCGCTGGCCTCGTTATAGGCCGACTGAGCCGTTTCGTAATCATTCGCTTTAAAGGCCACATCGCCTTTATCAACCGCTTCCTTGTACTTTTTATTCAGTGCAGCAGCATCAAGTTCTTTGGCAATACTGGCATCACAAAGCGCCATGCGGTCTTTGGGGTATTGCAGTGCAGGTTTCACACCCGCCGCCTGCTCATAAAGTGAGCGTGCCCCGCTCCAGTCTTTTGCTGCAAACTTCGCATCCGCTTTGGTGATGAAATCGTTGTATTTACGTTCTACTTCATTCAGCGCAGCTGCATCGGCCAGCAGGCGGTCTATTTCGGCAATTTTATCTTTCGGATATTGCTCATCCGCTTTCAGGGCCGATGCTTCTGCAAAGGCGGTGCGGGCTCCGTTGTAGTTTTTTGCGTTAAACGCCGCATCGCCTTTGGCTATAGCGGCTTTGTATTTTGTATCCCGGTCAGCGGCGGCTTTGGCATCGCCAAGGCGTTTGTCGCACTCGGCCATGCGGTCTTTCGGATATTGCTCTGCGGGTTTGAGCGACGAAGCCTGCAAATAGGCCGCGCGTGCGCCGGTGTAGTCGCTGCCGTTAAATGCGGCATCCGCTTTGGCAAGTGCGTCTTTGTATTTCTGCTCAAGCGCAGCAGCCGAAGCGGCATCGTTTTCAATTTTAGCAATTGCAGCCAGCTGATCTTTCGGATACTTCTCGGCCGGTTTCAGGCCGCTGGCTTCGGCATAAGCCGCTTTTGCAGCTGCATAGTCGGTTACTTTAAACGCGGCATCCCCTTTGGTTATGGCTTCTTTGTATTTCGCATCACGTTCAGCGGCCGATTTTTCCTTCGTCAGGTTTTCCTCGCAGGCTTTTATGCGGTCTTTCGGATACTGTTCGTTGCTTTTCAGCCCCGAAGCCTGCTCGTAAAGCCCGCGTGCCGAAGCCCAGTCTTTGCTGCCGAAATTCTGATCGGCCTGCACAATAAGGTCGTTGTATTGTTTCGAAAGCGCATCAGCAGCGGCTTTATCGGCAAGCAATTTATCAATGGCGGCAATTTTGTCTTTCGGATACTGCTCGGCCGGTTTCAGTCCGCCCGCTTCTACAAACGAAGCGCGGGCCTGCTCGTAGCTTTTGCTGTTGAAAGCCGCATCACCTTTGGCTATTGCCGCTTTGTATTTTGTGTCAAGTTCGGCAGCCGATTTAGCGGAGTCGATATTTTTGTCGCACAGTGCAATCTGATCTTTCGGATATTGCTCGGCAGCTTTCAGCGTCAGTGCCTGCTGATAAAGTGCTTTGGCCGACGACCAGTCGCCGGCGGCAAAGCGCAGGTCAGCTTGTGAAATGAGGTCTTTGTATTTCTGTTGCGAAGCAAGTTCGGCGGCCGCATCAGCCGCATTTTTTTCGCAAAGGGCAATCTGATCTTTCGGATATTTTTCAAGCGGCTTCTGCCCTTGTGCCTGCAGGTAAATTGCTTTTGCATTGTTCCAGTCTTTCGCTGCAAACTTTGCATCGGCCTGGGCAATGAGGGCCTTGTATTGCTTATCGCGTTCGGCAGCGGCCAGTTCATCGGCCATAAACTGATCGCACTGGGCAATACGTTCGGCAGCAAACTGATCGCCGGGTTTCAGGGCAAGCGCCTGCTGATACACGCTTTTTGCAGCGGTGTAATCTTTCGCGCCGAATTTCAGATTGGCCTGCGTAATCAGTTCCTGATACTGCTTTTCTTTTGCCGCAGAGGCCGCTGCATCGGCAATGGCTTTATCGCATTTAACAATCTGGTCTTTGGGATACTGCTCGGTTTGTTTCAGCGAAACAGCCTGCTGATAAAGCGTTTTGGCCCCGCTCCAGTCTGATGCGCCGAATTTCTGGTCGGCCTGCGCCAGCAGGTCTTTGTACTTCTGATCGTTGGCAACAGCCATAGCGGCATCGGCCAAATTCTTATCGCAAAGATTGATGCGGTCTTTCGGATACTGCTCCACCGGTTTGAGCGAAGAAGCCTGCTGATACACACTTTTTGCGCCGCTCCAGTCTTTGGCCGCAAATTTCGCATCGGCCTGCGCAATCAGGTTTTTATATTCCTGCTCTTTTGCTGCCGCCGCAGCAGCACCAGCAAGCTTTTTATCGCACTCGGCAATCTGATCTTTCGGATATTGTTCGTTGGCTTTTATGGCCAGCGCCTGCTGGTAATTGGTTTTGGCCGTGGTAAAATCACCCGTACCAAATGCTTTATCGCCGCGCTGAATGGCTTCGTTATACAAACGTTCCTTCTCACGCGCCTGGCGGGCCAGTTCTTTCAGCTTTTCAAGTTCGGCTCTTATTTTCTCGGTATAAACCTTATCGTAGTCAAAATCATCCACATTGGGAGCCGGATTATAAATAATACGGGCAATGGGTTTATCGAGCACAGAGTAATCGAGACCGGGGAAAATCTTGAACAATTCAATTTCCACATCAAACTGCCCGAAGGGAAACCCGCTTCGTTCAAGCGGCACGTTCATGGTATTAATGGCAAAACGTTTGGTAATGTATCCGGCTTTGGTAACTGTAACCGTGTAATCGCCGTTGCCCGGAATACGGCATTTGAACTTACCGTTGCTCTGCGTGTTGGTGGTACTCACCACTGTGCTGCCTTTATATACCGACACCAGCGCCATATCCAGCGCCACATCTTTCTGCTTTTCTTCTGAAAACTCGGTTACACGTCCGCCAAACACAAACTCCCAGTTTTCCTGAGCAGTTAAATGTGTACACAGCAGTGTAAAAAATACAAGTAGTAAAAGACTCCGCACGGGGGGCAAAGAGAAACGGATAGACATGGTGTGAACCGGGTGATTTGGCTTTGGCTTACAAATATCGCCTAAAATCGGCAATGCAAGGCAAAAACGCTCGATGTTTTCTGTGATTTTAGGCCACATACGCAGCAAACAGGATTTTGTTTTGATTCGTGAAAAAAAACCGGGAGAATGTGAATAAATACCGTGATGCATGGGTACATTCGTGATGTGGAAACAGAAGCTACGCCAAACGCTTAAAAATCATGCCATGCACACACAGTTAAGTTATTGGGAATACGACCGCTGGTTGGGCCCGGCCGATGTGGTGGTGGCAGGCAGCGGCATTGTGGGCCTCAATGCCGCCATACGGCTTCGCGAACTTCATCCGCAATGGCGCGTAGTGGTGGCCGAACGTGGTGCACTTCCTTCGGGCGCCAGTACAAAAAACGCCGGTTTTGCCTGCTTTGGAAGCATTACCGAACTGGCCGATGATCTTACCCATACGCCCGAAGATGAACTCATGGCACTTGCCGAACGGCGCCTGCGCGGACTAAGCCTCCTGCGCAGCCGGCTGGGCGATACAGCCATAAATTACGAACCACTGGGCGGCTACGAAGTATTTGAAAGCAAAGCCGGTTTTGAGCAGTATGCCCCGTTTATTGAACGTTTCAACAACCTGTTCCGCAAAATCACCGGCCTGAAACACACCTACATAAATGCCGATGAGCAGATTGCCGGCTTCGGGCTGGGCGGCGTAAAACACCTCATCAAAAACGTGGCCGAAGGACAGATAAACACCGGCTGCATGATGGAAGCATTAATTGCCAAAGCGCAGGCGGCAGGCGTGCAAATTGTAACCGGCCTGCACATTACCCGTTTCACCGAAACCAGCCACGGCCTGCTGCTCCATACCGAAAACGGCTACGAAATACACACGCAGCAGCTGGTGGTATGCACCAACGGTTTTGCCAAACAGCTTTTGCCCGAACTCGAAGTAAATCCGGCCCGCGCACAGGTACTCATTACCGAACCCATCGAAAACCTGCGCATTAACGGCTCGTTTCACTATGACCGGGGCTACTACTATTTCCGCAACGTGGGCAACCGTGTGCTCTTTGGCGGTGGCCGCAACTTAGACTTTGCGGCCGAAACCACCACCGCCCACAGCCTCACACCCCTCATCCAAAACCGCCTCAACCAGCTGCTGCGCGATGTGATTTTACCCGGCACGCCGCACAAAGTAGCTATGCGCTGGGCGGGCACCATGGGCATTGGCAGTGTTAAAAAACCTGTTGTCAAACTCATTTCACCACGCGTAGCCTGCGCCGTGCGCATGGGCGGCATGGGTGTGGCGCTCGGCAGCCTCGTGGGCGATGAGGTGGCGGAAATGATTGTAAATGCGTAATTACCAATGCAAATACACAGCCGCATACTACAACCTGGCGACGAAAATCTGCTTTCGCAGTTAATTGATATTTATATACAAGTGTTTGAGCATGAAAAAGAAGCAAAACCATTACCCGGATACCTGAGCTCACTACTTCAAAAAAAAGATATGTTATTTATGGCAGCCATTCTCAATAATCAAACACTGGCGGGCGGTTTAACCTTTCATCTTTTATCTTCTGTTTATTCCGAAAAACCGGAAGTATATATTTATGATTTCGGAATTAATCCCAACTATCAGCGCATGGGAATTGGCACAAAATTATTGAATGATTTAAAAGAATATTGCATTGAAAAAAACTATGGAACCATTTTCGTTCAGGCCGAAGCGGTTGATGAACATGCACTGAATTTTTACCGGAAAAACAGAGGCGACGAAAACGCTGTGCGGCACTTTAGTTTTAAACTATCTTTTCAAAAAAAATAAAACTGATTGGAAGCGAAACTGAAGGTGCAATAAATAACCGCTTGGTTCCAGCCCTCACTCCAAGTCCTCCCGGCATACGGGCAATAATAGTTTTATCGCAGGTGCGGGCTTTCCGTTCGGTCTGGGCTATAAACTCAATACATACGGCATTTCAGCAATATCTAACCCAAATCAACTATTTTAATAATTGCATATAAAAATCACACTCCCGCAATTTCCTTTTTCACCCTTCCAAACTCCTCCACAATTTCCTTCACCACTTCAGCAGCCGGTTTTATTTCGCGCATCATGGCGCTCACCTGCCCTATTTCCAGTTCGCCTTCTTCCATATCGCCTTCAAACATGCCTTTTTTGGCGCGCGCGCGGCCCAGCAGTTCTTTCAACTCGTCGGGCGATGCGCCGCGGGCTTCGGCGGCTTCTACTTCCTTGCAGAATTTATTGCGGATCAGGCGCACGGGTACAAGCTGTTTGAGCGTGAGCAGTGTATCGCCTTCATTTGTGGTAATTACCGCCTGCTTAAAATTCTGATGCGCCGAAGATTCGGGGGTGGCTACGAAACGTGAACCAATTTGCACCGCATCAGCACCAAGCGCCATGGCGGCCAGCATTTGTCGGCCGGTAGCAATTCCTCCGGCGGCAATAACCGGTATGCTCACCGCCGCGCGTACCAGCGGAATTAGCACCATGGTGGTGGTTTCTTCGCGTCCGTTGTGTCCGCCGGCTTCAAAACCTTCGGCCACAATGGCATCCACACCGGCATCGGCGGCTTTCTGCGCAAATTTGGCGTTGGCCACCACGTGCACCACGGTTATACCATGCTGTTTCAGGTGGGCTGTCCATGTTTTCGGATTCCCGGCCGAGGTGAATACAATCTTTACCCCTTCTTCAATAATAATCTGAATATGTTTATCAATATCAGGGTAAAGCAGTGGTACGTTTACGCCAAAAGGTTTGGATGTGGCCGCCTTGCATTTCCGTATTTGTTCGCGCAGCACATCGGGATACATGGAGCCTGAGCCAAGCAGGCCCAGTCCGCCCGCATTACTCACTGCCGAAGCCAGTTCCCAGCCGCTGCACCAGATCATACCGGCCTGAATGAGCGGGTATTCGATACCAAAAAGTGAAGTAATGCGATTTGCCATAACCTTTTTGTTTGAAACGGCGTAAAAATACGATTAGCAGCGTTACCGTATGCCACACTGCATCCGAACTCCTGCTAATTTCGTACTTTTACCCACTGTTACAGCTCTAAGAAACTGATATTCATGCGTAAACTCATCCTTCTGGCGGCAGTGCTTGCGGCTCCCCTGCTTTCGCGGGCACAGTACTACTGGGAATATGGCGGCGGTGTTGGCGCAGCTAACCTGCTGGGCGAAATGGGCGGCGATGAACTTACCCGCCGTGATTTTGTGGCCGATATGAAGCTGAATCAGACGCGGCAGGCCGCAAACGGCTTTGTGCGCTACAAACTCACGCCTATCTTCTCCATTAAAGGCGGTATCAATTACATGACCGTGCGCGGTGCCGATAGTCTTTCAAGCAACATAGGCCGCAATACCCGCAACCTCAACTTCCGGAACCACATGTTTGAGGCTTACGGCGAATTTCAGTGGTTTTTCTTCGAAATCAACGACCTGGGCCGCACATACCGTTATAAAGATAATTTCCGCGCCTACATTGGTGCCGGTATCGGTGCGCTTTACCACAATCCGCAAGCCTATTATCAGGGCGACTGGGTTAACCTCAGGCCGCTTACCACCGAGGGAAGACGCTACACCGCAGTAACCATGACGCTGCCTGTTTCCGGCGGGTTTTACTTTACCATCAACAAACACTACCGCATTGGCTGGAACCTGACCTGGCGCACCACATTCAGCGATTACCTTGATGATGTGAGCGATAAATATGTGGATCCGTCACTGCTGCCCAGTCCGCTGGCAGTATCGCTGGCAAACCGGGCCATTGTAAATGATGCAGATCCTGCGGCATTTTACAGCCATGCACCGGGCCAGAAACGCGGCGACCCCACACACCGCGACGCCTTGCTTTGTTCGAATGTAGAGTTCAGCTATGTGTATCGCGGCAAAAGCTCAATTTACAAATCAAAATACAGCAGTATTTTCAAAGGGCAGAAGTACAAAAAGCGTAAAGTGCGCGCCAAGTTCTGATGCAGACCTGACCATAAAAAGAGCGGTGAACAAAACGATCACCGCTCTTTTTTATTTACTTAAGAATTGTTTGAGTTTGGAAAGCGGCTTGCGGATGAGTGTTAATAAGCCGGGCTTTACACCGTTTACATCCCACGCACGGCGATCTTCGCGGTTGGCTTTGATGCGGTTGCGAAGGCTGGCATTACTGACCCCGCCGGTACGCATAAGCACAAGCACTTCGGGCAGGTAGCTCACGCTTACTTTATGCACATGCAGCATGCGCAGCATAAGTTCATAATCGGCAGCGGTGCGGAAAGCGGTGTTGAAATTGCCGTGTCTTTCATAACAGCTGCGGCGCAGGAAAAAAGAAGGATGCGGAGGCATCCAGCCTTTGTGGAAAAGCCCCGGCGAATAACGCCCCGATTTCCAGCGGCGGATTACCCGGTTCAGATCGTTGCGGTCCACATAATTCAGATCGCCATATACGCTATCGGCGCCGCTACGGGCAAACTCGGCCGCCACATGGGTAAGTACATCGTGGTGGGCAAATACATCATCAGCGTGCAGAAAAGCGATAATATCGCCGGTAGCCAGCGAGAGCCCTTTGTTGAGCGCAAAATAAATACCGCCATCACGGCCCGATTCGATACGGGTAATGCGGTGTTTGTAGTGTTCTACAATGGAAAGCGTTGAATCGGTTGAAGCGCCGTCGATAATGATGTATTCAATATCGGAATAGGTTTGCGAGGTAACCGAGCGCAGCGTGTCGGCTATGGTTCCGGAGCTGTTGTAACAGGCTGTTATGACAGAAATTTTCATAACGGCCTGTTTTGATTTTCTGCATTTGTCACCACCCGCTCACGCACTTTCTGCGCCGGATTGCCCTGATAGATGCTGTATGCTTCGAGTGTGGATGTGGCTACCGAACCCACGGTGAGCAAGGCATGCGAACGGCATTTTACGCCCGGACAAACCACGGCTTTGGCTCCTATCCACACACCATCTTCAAGATGAATTTCGCCGGTGATCAAATCGAATGTGGATTTTTTGTAATTGTGATTTCCGGTGAGCAGCATTGCACCCTGCGAAAGACAGCAATTATCGCCAAGCGAAACCGGCACAAGATTATCAATCCACACATGTTCACCAATCCAGCAATGCGCACCCGCTTTCAGCAACCACGGCGATTTGATATTTACCGATGGTTTAATGACCAAACCCGGCCCGATGCGCGCTCCAAACAGTTTCAGCAAAAAAACTTTAATCCCGTTTACCGGAAAACGCGACTGAAAAAACGAGGCGCTTACCAAATGCCAGATGCCTCGTTTGATAAACGATGCGCCGGGATTGTATTCGGGATTGCTGAACGTGGAAAGGTCGGTGCGTCCGGGTGACATACTCCGTAAAGGTAATTAATAAGCGGTGATTGGAAATTGCCCCGGCAGCTGATTTCTGCAGACTTGCTATATTTACTGCATGCCGCGACCCGATCACCTGATATTTTTGCATGTTCAGAAAACAGCCGGCACCACACTGCACAACGTAATAAGGCGACATTACAGGCGTTCGGAAATGCTTACGTTTTATAATGTGCCGATGGCGCTGAAGTTTACGCAACTCCCGCAGGAAAAACGTAATCAATACAAAGTATTAAAAGGGCATCAGCCTTTTGGCCTTCATGCTTTTTTCAGTAAGGGAACTACAGAATACATTACGCTGCTGCGCGAGCCGGTGGACAGGGTGATTTCGCATTATTACCATTTTGGGAGTGACGAAGAGCATCCGTTTCATACCGAGTTTCACCGCGAAAAATACAGTATGATTCAATTGCTTGAAAGCGGTAAAATACCTAACCTGAACAACTGCATGGTACGCCTGTATTCAGGCGAGTATGACAGGGCGTATGATGCCTGCGATGAAGGTATGCTTGAAAAAGCATTGAAAAATCTTGAATCAATGGCGCTGGTGGGCTTACAGCATGAGTTTGATATTTTTCTGTTGCAGGCGGCCTTACGCTACCACTGGTCTTTTCCGTATTACAGCAAGCGCCGTGTTTCAAAAACACGCATACAAACCCAAACGCTTGATGCAGCCACACGCCAATGCATTACGCACTACAATAAGCTCGACATTGCGCTTTACCGTATTATGAAACCGCGTATTGAAGCCATGCAGGCGGGCCTGGGGAATGAATTTTACCAACAGCTTGAGCGATTTAAACGCCGTAATGCGGTGGCCGGGAAATTTCTGAATATCTATAACAACCTGAGCCGGGCAAAATGAGCAGCGAAAATTACAACCGCAACGTGCTTCGGGCTGAGGGTTTAATTCCACCACCCGGCCTGCGCTTACGGCTTACGGCCGAACAACGTATGCTGCCTTCGTTTTTTATTATTGGTGTGCAGAAAGGCGGCACATCGGCCATGAGCGAATACCTCAGTGCGCACCCGCAATTGGTAAGGCCGCAACGCAAAGACATTTACTTCTTTAACAATGCGGAGAATTACGCAAAAGGCATGCGCTGGTACCGCGCGCATTTTGCGCATCCGTTTTACAGCCTGCTGAAACAATGGCGCACCGGTACAAAAGTGAAAACCACTTTTGATGCCACGCCAAACTACTTTGCGGCACCGGGTGCAGCAGAAAGGCTGCATACATTTTTTCCGGATGCAAAACTTGTACTGCTGCTGCGCAACCCGGTACAGCGCGCCTGGAGCAACTGGCGTATGAACCGCCGCCACGGCTTCGAACCGCTGGGCTTTGAAGAAGCATTGCAGGCCGAACACGCCCGCATAGCCGCCGAAGACCGGTATGCTGTCGATCATGGCACGCACTCTTACGTGCGGCAGCGCATGGGTTACCGCACCAATGGCGTGTACGTAAACTTTATGCGCGAATGGCTGCAATACTTCCCGGCGGGCCGCTTTTTCATTTGCACCACCGAAGAAATGGAAGCTGATACAGCCCGCGTGTATCAGGCACTTACCGACTTTCTCGAACTCGATCGTTTTAACGGTGTGCAATTCATTCGCCACAACGAAGGCGGCGAACGCGATAAAATGCCGCAGCAGGTGTACGAAGAACTCAGCCGTTTTTTTGCCCCGCACAACCGCGAGCTGGAACAACTGCTTGGCCGCAAAATGAACTGGGAGGAATAACACCATGCTGAACCGCATTTTCCCGCCACCCGCCGCCACTTCAAACGACCGCTTTACCGCGGGCACGTTTCTGCTTGTGCTGGCGCAGGTGGCTGTGCTGTTTGGCATTATCGGGTACTGGGAAATTGAGCGGCAGAGCGGCCTTACACTGGTGCTTCCCTGGGCGGCGGCCGGTTTTGTGCTGCATGCCTTGATGCCGTTGCGCTTTCGTGCTGCATTTTTTGTGCTGCTCACAGTGGCCGCATTAATCTGGCTGGCCGGACCACTGAGCGGTATGCTGGTAGCCGCAGCTATTCTTGTGCTGCTCGGCATTGGTCATTTGCCGCTGGGCTGGGGCATTCGTGTAGCGTTGCAGCTTGGTGCAGGTGCGGTTATGACGGCGCTGCACATGCAGCTTGTGTATGCACCGCGACTGAACATTGCCGCCGGTATTGCCGGTTTATTTGTCATGTTCAGGCTCATACTTTATATGTATGAACTGAAGCACGAGCAGAAAAAAGCCGGCGTGTGGGAACGGCTTTCGTACTTTTTCATGCTGCCCAACCTTTGCTTCCCGCTTTTCCCGATTATCGACTACAAAACCTGGCTGCGCTGCCGCTATGCCGAACCCTTGCCCGAAATCTGGCGCAGCGGTATTCGCAAAATACTGCGCGGCTGCGTACACCTGATCATCTACCGTATCATTTACACACATCTTGTACCCTCGCCCGCCACACTGCACGGGCCGCTTGAACTGGCCGCTTACATTGCCACGGCTTACCTGCTGGTACTACGCATGAGCGGTGTGTTTTACATTGCGCTGGGCATGCTGCATTTGTTTGGCTACAGCCTGCCGCCGGTGTTTGATAATTTCTTTCTCATTTCGGGCTTCGGGCAAATCTGGCGCAGGATAAATATTTACTGGAAGGATTTTGTGACCAAACTGGTGTATTATCCGCTCTGGTTCAGGCTGCGGAAAGTGAACGGAATTAATGCGGTGTTTGTAACCGGCATCATTACCTTTTTTGTGACCTGGCAGCTGCACTCGTGGCAATGGTTCTGGGTGCTGGGGCGGTTTCCGTTTTCGCTTATGGATGCTATTTACTGGCTCACGCTGGGTGTGGTAATTACGTGGAGTCTGGTAAAAGCTGCGCAGCCGCAGACCGAAAGCCGCGAAGCCGGCTGGACACTGCGCGGGGCGCTGATCAAGGTGCTGCGCATAGCAGGAATATTTCTGTTTATGAGTGTGCTTTGGTCGTTCTGGAACAGCAAAAGTGTATCAGGCTGGCTGTATCTGATGACACATGCGTTGAACGGTACTGCGGCCGATTATCTGTTGCTGGCGGGTTGCGTGGCGGGTTTGCTTGCGTTGGGTGTACTTGCGCATTATGTGGTTTACCGCACCGGGTTTGACAATAACAAACCCATGCGTGTAGGCTATACGGCATTAGCGGTGTGTGTGGCGGGGGGGATATTGCTTGTTCCGTTGCACAATTCAGTACAAACTATGCTCCCGCCGGCGGTAAAACAGTTTATTGCCACGCTGCAGCACACCCAGCTAAACCGCTACGACCGCGAAAATGCCGAGCAGGGTTACTATGAACAATTGCTCGAAGATCCCACGCGCAGCAATCCGTTTCAGCGCCGCATTTTTGTGAAAGGCAAACCCGGCAGCGATAAAATTACCCAGCCCGACAACAGCATTCTGCAACGTAAGCTGCGCCCAAATTCAAAGCTGGCACAGGATGGTTACACCATCAGCATAAACCGCTGGGGCATGCGCGATAAAGATTATCCGCTCGAAAAACCTGCCGGTACTTTCCGCATTGCCCTGCTGGGCGGCTCTTATGAAATGGGCACAGGCGTGAGCGACGGGCAGAACTACGAAAGCCTGCTCGAAGAAATGCTGAATAACAAAGACAGCACAATTAAAGCCTCCCAACACATCGAAATTCTCAATTTTGCCGTGCCCGGTTATCACGCCCTGCAACATGCCTGGCAAGCCAAACACGAAATCTGGCGCTTCCAGCCCGATATGGTGATCTACGTGGCACACTCCGAAGACCCGCGCCGCCTCAATGGCTTTTTTGCCTCGCTCGTAAGCAACGGCGTGCCGCTTCAATACCAGTTTCTGGAGGAGATAAAAGACAAAAGCGGTGCCGCCCAAACACAAAGCCGCGACGAAATACGCAACCGCATGCTGCCTTACAACGATACGCTGCTGGGATGGGCTTATTCCGAAATGGCCATGCAATGCATCTTCCACAATACACCCATTGTCTGGCTCTACCTTCCTGCCACCGCCGATGAAGTAAACATTGCCGAACGAAACCGTATGCAGCAACAAGCCCAAAACCTCGGCTTCATTACCGTTGTGCTCCAAAATCCCTACGGCAACACGCCCCGCGAAGCCCTGCAGATCGGCAACGGCGATACGCACCCCAATGCCAAAGGCCACCAGCTTATTGCCCGGGCTGTTTATGCGAAAATTAGCGGGAATAACATTCCGGGTATTCCGCTTTATTCTACTTCAGGGCAATTTGTACCAGCCCCAGGCAATCAATACCTATCTAAATGATAATCAATAAATAAGAAGCAAAATAATAATCGCCATTTTTTGTATTATCTTTGTTCTTTCGTCAAAGACACACGATCAATAAACTATGAGTCCCGATCCTCTCCCTGCTTCGGCAGAGAATTTTCAGATTTTACTTCAGGTTGTTCATTCTACTGAAATTTCCACACCACAGGTTCTGCTTATTATTCTGCTTATTCTGCTCAACGCTTTTTTTGTAGCAGCCGAGTTTGCCATTGTAAAAGTCCGCTCTTCGCAGGTTGATTTAAAAATCAATCAGGGCAGCGCCCGTGCCCGGATTACGCGCAATATTCTCGACAATATGGATGCCTACCTCTCGGCTTCGCAGCTGGGCATTACGGTAGCCAGTCTGGTTTTAGGCTGGGTGGGCGAACCCGTGTTTACAGCGTTAATGCTCAAACTGCTGGATGTAATGCACATCCATCTCGACCATGCCATTGTACAGAAAATAGCCATTGTGGCGGGCATTGCGCTTATTACCATTTTGCACATGGTGCTTGGCGAGCAGGTACCCAAAACCTTTGGCATCCGCCACCCGCTCGAAACCTCGCTCCTGCTCTCCTATCCGCTGCGCCTGTTTTACGTGGTGTTCCGCCCGTTTATCTGGCTTATCAACGGCATTACACGTATCACACTGCGCCTGTTTGGCCTGCGCGCTTCGGGTGAGCATGATGATGTACACTCGGAAGAAGAGCTGCGCATGCTGCTTACCGAAAGCGAAGAAGGCGGCGCCATCAAACAATCGGAACACGAACTGATTCAGAACGTGTTTGAGTTCGACGACCGCGTGGTACGCAGTATTCTGGTGCCGCGTACCAAAATGGCCGCCATTGACCTCGACAGCACACCGCAGGAAATACTCGATCAGGTAATTGAAGACGGCTACTCACGCCTGCCTGTGTACCGCGATTCACTCGACAATATTTCAGGCATTCTTTACACCAAAGACCTGCTGCGGCTGGTGAAAAATGGCACCCTTACCCGCGAAGCCATTGAAAGTGTAATCCGCCCCGCCCACTTCATTCCGCAAACAAAACAGGTAAACGCCCTGCTGCGCGAGTTTCAAACCCTCCATATCCAAATTGCCATCGTAACCAACGAGTTTGGCGGCATTGCCGGTATGGTTACCATGGAAGATATTATTGAAGAACTGGTAGGCGAAATTCAGGATGAATACGATGAGGAAAAGCCTCCGGTAGAGAAAAAATCAGACACCGAATTTATAGTAAGCGCAATGGTTACGCTTTCAGACGTAAACGAAGTGCTGCCCGTGGCGCTGCCCGAAAGTCCGCATTACGAAAGCGTTTCGGGGTTACTTAATTATATTTTCGGACGTATTCCGGCTGTTAACGAAATCAAGGAATTTGGCGGTTACCGTTTTACCGTACTTAAGCGTTTCCGGCACAGTGTGGAAAGTGTGAAAATGGAAGTGCTTGACCCGGGTTATAATCCGGATGATGAAAACGAATAACGTTCTGCCTGAATTTGCGCTGACCGCGTAATTAATTTCTATTTTTTCTAATAAAAATAAAGCATCTGTTAAAAACACTGTTCACGTGTTTTCAATCTTGCGTATTTATAACGCAGGGGAAAAGTGAAGGATATTGGGAAAGCCTGAAATTACGGCTGTTTACTCGCGGGTTTTCACCTTTTCCGGAGCCGGGCCGGTTTCGTAAATGAAGAAGAAAATGAGCCCCGTTACAAAACCACCAATGGCCTGCTCAATAACCTGCCAGATTACATCGAAAAGCATATACTGAAAATCAGCGCCGTAGCTGGCAGTAACACCAATTACAATGGCCATCATATACACCATCAAACCTGTTACTGCTCCTGCAATAGGCCCGCGCACAAGCGGATGAAAACTTATTTTATCAAGCAGGCGGATGTGATACAGGCGGGTAAGCAGAAAGGCCATGAACAAATACACACAGGCGGCCGCAATGAGAAAAATTCCTTTGGGATAGTTGATACGGGCATAATCGTTAAGCACCACCCCGTGCCAGAGGTAGGAACAGCCAAACATGACTACCGCCGAGGTAATCCAGGCTATCATAAAGCGCTTCCCGTAAATTTGCATTTGTTCGTTCAGAGAGGTGTGCAAATATACGTGTGTATGCTGGTTTTAGTTTCAGTTTTCGCTGAATGGGTAAGAAGAACCGATAGTTGGTAATTAACCCATTTTGATTTTATGTATTTTCGTAAAAACAAACCACTGACCCTGTGAGAAATCTTCTCCTGATTTGCATACTGTCTCTTGCCCTTTCCTCCTGCCGCCGTGGCGATCCGAGCTGGGAAACCGGAATAGGCGTTCCTGTGGCGCATGGTTCATTTGGTATTGAGCAGCTCATCGCCGACAGCCTTACTTCAACCGGCGCTGATGGTACGGTTTATGTCGATTATACATTTTCTCTCAATAATATTGGATTAGATACCCTGCTTGAAATTCCAGATACCACCTTGCGTTATATTTATCCTGCAGTATCATCGGGGTCGTTCCCGCCGGGAGCCACAATCTGGGGGCAGAATACCACCACCCGCTATCAGCTTGGAGCCATACAACTTATGAGCTGCGAAATGCGCGAAGGAACCATGCGGGTTGCAGTAAAAAACGACATTACCCAACCTCTTGACCTTCAAATTACACTGCCCTGTGCCACAAGTAACAGCCAGATACTCGACACCATACTTATTGTACCTGCGGCTTACAGTTCAACCGCAGCTTACCGTGATACGTTTGAAATAAGCCTGGCCGGTTATTCCGTTGATATGCGCGGGCCTCAGTTTAATCAGGTAAATACCATTACCATTCAATACACAATTAAAGTTTCTACAACCGCCACCGGGCAAGCCATCACTACAGCCTGGGCCGATAGCGTGGGTATGAACATGACATTTACCGGCATTAAACCGGAGCTTGTACGCGGGTACTTTGGTAATCAAACACTTCAGGCCGGCCCTGAGGAAACGGCCACCGGCATTTTCGACCTTATTACTGCGGGTTCATTCGGGCTCGACTCCCTGAAAATGGAACTCGAGCTCGAAAATTATGTGGGAATGGATGCGCGCATGCGGATTAACAGCCTCTGGACGCGTAATGCGCAAACCGGCCAAACGGTTATGATGGCGGCACCGGTAATCGGGCAAACCTACAACTTCAACCGGGCCACTTACAGTTATGGCAATCCGCCCTCGGTGCCTTCGCGGTTTACCATGCTGCTCGACAACAGTAACTCCAACCTGCGCGCGATGATTGAGAATCAGCCCGATTTTCTGGGCTACAACATCAGTGTAGAAACCAATCCGCTGGGTAACGTTTCAGGCAGTAACGATTTCTTTTACACCGATTGGGGCCTGAACGCCAAAATGCATGTGCTGATGCCGCTTTCGTTTCATGCCTCGCAGCTTACGCTGGCCGATACGCTTGCTGTGGATATGACAGCGGTTGAAAATCCGGAAGCCATTGGCGGCGGCACGGTTACGGTATATGCACAAAACAGTTTTCCGTTTCACGCCGCCATTCAGCTTTACCTGCTTGATGCGGCTGGCAATATTACGGATGTGCTTGTGGCGCAGCCCAACGTAATTGCTCAGGCTCCGCTGGTAAGCAGCAACAGCAGCCTTGTTTCGGCCGGCAGCACACCCGGCATCCTGCACATACCGCTCACTGCCGACCAAAGCCGGCGTTTGCTGTCCAGTAACCGTGTGTATGCCAAAGTGGTATTTGATACCGGCTCGGCGCCAAACTATGTGCGCATACGTACTACCGATAAACTCGACCTGCGTATTACTGCAGATTTCAATTACACGTTCGGCAACTGATTTTTATGCAATTTGCATCTCCTACATACTGGCGTAATACCGCTGCTGCATTAGTCTTGCTGTTTACGCTGGCGGCCAATGCACAGGAACCGTTTTACAACGCCGGCCTGCCCCGCCTCGGCTTTGAACGCGATTACATGTGCGTGTTTGCAGGTTACTCGGCCGGCTCTACCATGATCACCAATTCGTTTATGAACCGTTTATACAAAGGCGGCTTCATTAACAACGACCTGAAAAACGAGGCACTCGAACGGCAAAACCCCTACAATCACCTTGGCGCAGCCGCCGAAGCCGGTTACGCTTGGCACTGGCGCACCGGCTGGGGCAAAAAACGCACCGATACGATTATTGAAATATTACTATACATCCCAAACAAAACACCCCGCCGTTACCAGCAGCACAATGTAACCTACCGCGAACGCTTTCTGCTCAATGCCGGCTTCAGTACAGATGCTTTCCGAATGCTGTTTGAAGGTAACCGCCCGTTTTACGGCGACACCATTGACCTGAACAAAACCCGCTTTACCAGTTTACGTTTTCAGGAACTGCACTACGGCATTGATTTTTACAACAACCGCTGGCCGGTGAGTTTTGGCGTGGGCGTTTCGGTGCTGAACGGACAAAACTTTTCGCGCGCTTACCTCAAAGACGGTTTTATTTATACCGAGCCGCTGCTGAATTTCATCGACGTACGCGCCAATGCACAGTGGCAGCAAAGCGACACGGCTCAAACCGGCTGGGGCGTAACCAACGGACTGGGCGCCAGTGTTTCCCTTGCACTCAATTATCAGTTTCAGGATGTGTTTAAAGTAGAAACACAACTCCGCGATTTGGGAGCGATACGCTGGAACAACAATACGCTCAATTACATGCGCGATTCGTTAATTCACTTTACCGGCATTGATATTTCAAACGCCATTATTGATCCCGAATCAGTTGACGGGCTGCCTGAGATAGACTCGATTACCGGTACTGCGCGTAAAGCCGCGTTAACTACATGGCTTCCCGCCGCCTATTTCGTTCGCGTATCTTCGGTAATTAAAGACTATCACGCCTTGCAATGGGGCTGGACCATTCAGGGCTGGACAGCTACGGGCTGGTACAGCGATAAGCCTTCGGCGCAACATACATTCTGGGGCGCGTATCAGATGGGTTCACGTGTGCGTGCGCAGGCTGGCGTGGCGTTTGGCGGGTTTGCCCGTTTTCAGACTCCGGCCGAACTGGCGCTTTCCTTTAAACACGTTCACCTTCAGGCCGGCACACCGAATCTGCTTGCATGGCTTATGCCGGGGCACACAACCGGACAGGGGCTCTGGCTTTCACTGGGTTATCAATTTGGTAATAATTAATGAGGATGAAGTATATAGCTGTATTCATTTTTTTTATTGCTGCAACGTGTCTGCACGCGCAAACTCCGTACAAGTTTCAACGTAACTACGGAGGGCTCGGCTATGAGTATGGTTACGGAATTGTGCAAACGTATGATGACGGTTATGTAATAGCAGGCTCAACCAGCAGCTTTGGTACAACCGACGGGTGGCTGGTAAAAACAGACAGCATTGGCATGATGATCTGGAACAAGCGGTATGATTTTTCGCAAATTGATGTGCTTCGAAGTATGGTACTCCTGCCCGATTCGGGCTTTGCACTTGCCGGTTATACCAATTCCACACCCGGTGGCGATTATCAGGGCCTGCTTATCCGCACCGATAAAAACGGCGATACACTCTGGACTCGAAAAACGGGTACCGCCGATTGGGATTTCTTTTACGGTGTAACCCATACCTGGGATGGAAATTTTGTATGCGTGGGAGGAACCTACGGCGCCGGAAATGGCGACGAAGACATTTACCTTGTGAAGTACGCAGCAAACGGCGATACGATCTGGACAAAAACAATTGGCGGCACACGTATGGATGAAGGCCGTTCCATTATAGAAACAAGCGACTCGCTCTTTGCCATTGTTGCCAATACCGAAAGCATGGGCGATACACTTGGCGACGGCTGGCTGCTCAGGCTCAATCAGAATGGTGATACACTGTGGACTCACCTGAACGGGTATCCAAATTCGCCCGATTTTCTTTATGACTTATGCGATTTTGAGCTGCTCGGCCGGATTTTTATTTGCGGACAATATACGAATGGTGGTCCCGATGAATTTATTCGTTCTCAAAATTATTCAGGAACTATAAATTTTACTGAAACACCTTTTCCCACCACAGGCATTCAGCGCTTTAATGCTATTACAGTAAATCCTTATTCCAATTATTTTGCCGCTATCGGTTTTACCTCTACAATGGGGCATGGCAATGGTGATGCACGTTTTTATACAGATATTCCGGGAGCAGGATATACTACATTCGGACAGGGATTGCCTGTACAATACTGGGGAGAAGATGAAGCTTTTGACATAGTAGGCACACGCGACAAAGGCTTTGCCGCCTGCGGTTTTATGACTCCTTTCGGGCCGCTTTTTCCCGATCTTTTCCTCATTAAGATAGACTCAACGGGCTATTCCACGCAGGTGCTCGGTATTTTTGATTCGCAACAACCGGTTACTCAGATGCAGGTATTTGCCTATCCGAATCCGGCCAATCAACACACTTCAATTCGTATAAACTCAGAAAGCATCATTACCGAACAACCACAACTGTTGTTATTTGATGCAGCAGGCCGCAACGTAACGAATGAGATTCGTTTGCGTTGGAGTGAAACCGGCTTACGCAGTATGGATGCGGAGCTCGATGTATCACAACTTCAGGCAGGAATCTATTACTATTCGCTGATTACCTCTGATTCTGCTACCCGATCAGGACGGATTGTGATTACCAATTAACGTATGGCTTACTCGCCAATGTGGTAAAGGGTGAGTCCGGCAATGGGTGTTTCGGTTACTGTTCCGAGCGAAATTCCTTGTTCTTCGGCCACGCGGCGCAGCAGATTGCTGTAATAAAATCCTACCGAGCCGGTTACATGCAACGGAAGTTGTGTGGCATTTTCATAGCGCAGAATATGGTGTTTGAAAAATGCGCGGAAGCTGCTGACCACAATTTCTGCACACTGCGCATGGTCGATATTCTGATACACAAACTTGCTGAAACCTGCCAGAAACCGGTTGGGCAGCGGCTGCCGATAGACCTGATGCAGTATATCGCCAACGCTTAGCGGATAGCGTTTCAGAAAACGTTCGCGCAGGGAGGCTTCCATTTCATCATACATAAACAAACGGACAAGGGCCATACCAATATGGCAGCCGCTGCCTTCATCGCCAAGCATGTAGCCTAATGCCGGACGATTATCGGTGATGGTTGTGCCGTTGTAAAGGCATGAATTGGAGCCGGTGCCCAGAATAGCTGCCATACCGGGCGTATGCAGGCAAAGTGCGCGGGCCGCGCCAAGCATATCGCCGTTTACATGTACTTCGGCGGCTGGGAAAAGTTGCAGCAGGGCATCGCGCACCACTGCCGCTTTTTCCTCTGCACCGCAGCCCGCCCCGTAAAAGTGAATGAAATCGGGCTGATGCGCGCCGGTTTCGGGCAGCAGGTACTTGCGCAAACTATCGCCAATGCGCGCCGCATCCATGTGGTAAGGGTTGTAGCCTTCGGTCTGAAACTGCTGCAATACGCGGTTTCCCTGCGTAAGACGCCAGTCGGTTTTGGTGGAGCCGCTGTCGGCAATGAGTTGTATCACACTACGAATTTAGGAGTTCTCGTGATGATTGGTGCGATGCTACAATACTCCGGTGGCTGAGTCCCCGCAATTTCTGCGGGGGATCGAAGCCACCGTATCTCAAATGCCATCCGGTGGCTGAGTCCCCGCAATTTCTGCGGGGGATCGAAGCCACCGTATCTCAAATAACTCCGGTGGATGAGTCCCCGCAATTTCTGCGGGAGATCGAAGCCACCGTATCTCAAATGCCATCCGGTGGCTGATTCCCCGCAATTTCTGCGGGGGATCGAAGCCACCGAACTCAAATGCCATCCGGTGGCTGAGTCCCCGCAATTTCTGCGGGGGATCGAAGCCACCGTATCTCAAATGCTGACGCAGCACAATGCCTCAGCTTTCGCGAAACAAATATTTATCGGCTACAAAAGTGCCAAACGGCAGCAGCGAAGCCAGAAAGCCAAGCAAAAGTTTTACAAAACCCCACCCGCGCGAAACGCCGGTTTGCAGCAGCAGTATGCAATAGAGAATAAATAAACCGCCGTGCAGCATGCCTACAATGTAATTGGGCTTAGGCATATCGTAGCCGTATTTCAGCCACATGGTAATGCCGAGTGCGAGAAACGAACAGCCTTCGAGAAAAGCCACAATGCGCAGGCGGCCGAGATCGGTTTTAAGCAGTGATGCAATCATAACTGCAAAAATAGCATTTGCCTTGCGCGTGGCTGTTCAATTCGGGTTAAACTGCAATTACACTGTGGCCATTTCCTCGCCGGCCTGCTGCCGCCACAAGGCCGCGTAAAGTCCCTCGCGGTGAATAAGCTGCTGGTGATTGCCCGTTTCTACCACCTGCCCGCGTTCAAGCACGTAAATACGGTCGGCATGCATAATGGTGGAAAGACGATGCGCTACAAGCACGCTTATTTGCTGCTGCGCGGCTGATACGTGGCGGATGGTTTCGCTGATTTCTTCCTCCGTAAGCGAATCAAGCGCCGAGGTGGCTTCGTCGAATACGAGGATTGACGGATTGCGCAGCAGCGCGCGGGCAATGGCTATGCGCTGCCGTTCGCCGCCGGATACTTTTATGCCGCCTTCGCCAATAATGGTGTCGAGGCCTTTCTCGCTCCGCGCCAGAATAGGCATGCACGCGGCTTTCTTCAGCACATCCATCAGCTGCTCCTCACTCGCATCAGGCTTCACAAACAATAAATTCTCGCGCAGCGTTCCCGAAAACAATTGCGTGTCCTGCGACACAAGCCCGATCTGACGGCGCAAGTCTTCGGGCGCGAGCTCATCATAGTTCACCTCGTTATATACAATCGCTCCTTGCTGCGGACGATAAAGTCCGGTAAGCAGTTTGATGATGGTGGTTTTTCCGCTGCCCGATGGGCCAACAAACGCAATGGTTTCGCCTTTATTCACTTCAAAACTTACACCGTTAACGGCAGCGCGTCCGGCTGTTTTATGCGTAAACTCAACCGCATTAAATCGAATCGATGAAACTGTGCCCAGCTTTTTGGGTGTGGCCGGACGCGGTTCTTTGTCGGCTTTCAGCAAGGCGTTGAAATTCTCAAACGAAACCTGCGTTTCGCGCCAGATGTTGATGAACGAACCGATTTCCTGCAGCGGATTGAAGATATAGAACGAGTAAAGGAAAAGCGCGAAGAAATGTCCCGTCTGCAACTGCCCTTTCCACACCAGCCAAAGCATAATGCCCGCCAGCACGGTGCGCACAAGATTAATGATAGTGCCCTGAATAAAACTCAGTGTGCGCACTTTCTTCACTTTCTCCAGCTCAAGGCGGAGAATGCGGTTGGTAATGCTGTTGAGGCGGCGTTCTTCCTGACTGGTGAGGCCGAGCCCTTTTATGAGTTCAATGTTGCGCAGCGACTCGGTGGTGGAACCGGCCAGTGCGGTGGTTTCCTTTACAATGGTTTTCTGAATGGTTTTGATGCGGCGGCTCAGCACAAAACTCACACCGCCAATTACAGGCAGCGCGGCCAGATACACGGGCACAATAATCGGACTTTGCTGCCAGGCGTAAAGCGATACAAACACAATGCCCACCAACGCCGAAAACACAATGCTGATGAACGATTGTACAAAACGTTCGGTATCGGTGCGTACTTTTTGCAGGATGCCAAGTGTTTCGCCGCTGCGCCGGTCTTCGAAATCCTGATACGGCAGCTCCATGGTTTGTTTAATGCCGTCGGTATAAATAGCTGCGCCTATTTTCTGCACAATTACATTAATCAGGTAATCCTGAATATTCTTTGCAATGCGCGAAATCATGGCCACACCCACCACGCCAAGCAGCAGCCACATAAGGCTTTTCAGAAACACATCGTCAGAAATAGCAGGCCGCAGTGTAATAAATTCATTGATAATTTTGCCGTAGAGGTGCGGATCGAGAAAGGAAAATAAAATGCTGATGGCCGAAAGCAGCAGTGCAATGCTGGTAAACAGCCAGTGTTTTTTGAAATAAGAATACAGTGTTTTCATGAATGCTGATAAGTGTAAATAGCTTAGCCTTCGAGCTGTGAGGCTGCATGATTAAGTTCGGCCACCAATTTGTTGCTTTCTGCTTCTCCCAGAATAGCCGAAAATTGTTCGTGAAAATTCTTGCGGCAATCGCTCAGTTGTATGTACAATTGTTTACCCCGGGGCGTGGGATACACATTGGTAAGCTTTCCGTCGCCGGTGCGGAGCAATAGCTTTTTTTGCTCCAGCTTCTCCATTAACCGCGAAATTGTAGAAGGCGCAAGCTGCAACTGCTTGCTGAGCACACCCGGCTGAACGCCCGGTTCATCAAGCACTGCAAGCAGCAAATACCCCAAACTTGGCGACAAGCCCGAGGGTTTCCAGCACATTTCGGCCAGCCGGGTTACTTTGCGCGATAAGGCTGTAACTGAGAAGTATGCACAGTGGCAATACTTCGATTCGCATTGTTTCACCGCACAAAGATAACCTCATTTGTATATACAAATCAGAAATAGATGTAAATACATTGACTTTTATCAGTTCCTTCACAGGCAAGCTCCGCGCCGGTTAGTCCTCGCATCAATTTAAACCCGTGAAAATCAAGGCAAGAGCAACAAAAAGGAAAAATTTTGCTTGAAATGTTTGGGAATTAACACAAACACCTATCTTTGCGCCTCTGATTTACGGTTCCGTAGCTCAACTGGATAGAGCATCTGACTACGGATCAGAAGGTTTGGGGTTCGAATCCCTACGGGACCACAAATAGCCTCGGTTTTACCGGGGCTATTTTTTTTAGTTTTTCTATGATTTTACAAATTGCTTTTAATCAGATACAATAAATTATCCCTATTCTTCAATTATCAATATTTAATCCCTATCGAAAGGTATTTCATCAAATGCAATGCAAATACTACAGTACTCAATTCATAAAATAAGTTTCCGTCATGGTTTTGATTTTCCAATAAATAGTAAACGCCATATTTGAGTAAAGAGTAAATAGAAATTGCTAAAATCAAGATAATCATAAGTACCGATGCATCTAATATGGACTTACTTCTCGTAAATAATACAAATTTATTTCTCTTCTTTATAAGAAGATATTTTACTTTCCTGCCAACAAAAAAAACAATGACAATACATATCGCAATAATTCCCAAAGGAAAATTCTTATCTTTTTGAATTGTAAAAAAATGAAAAACAAATATTAATTGTATCCAATCGAAAACAACAAGAAAGATTAAGTTTGAAAGATTTTTATTTGACTTAATTTTATTTCGAATTATTGCCCAAAGCAGAATCGAAATAAGCATAAAGCATTGTGACAGAAAAAAACCTTTACTTGATTCAATACTCTGTGCAAAAAGCGTTAAAGCATTAAAAATGCCAAAAACAGTATATAAGTTGACATTTTCGTTTAAATGATCTTCGATTTTCTTCTCTTTCATTTCTATACATTAATAAAATCTCTTTTCGATTAAATTACAAAATATTTTATAATTAATCAATCTTTGTAGATAGTAATATGTAAGAAGAAAAAGCAGCTTGCAAATTACTGAATGCTAAACATTAACTGCCCATTCGCAATCACAACCGCCGGCCCCGGAATCTTCACCCACCCAAACGTACTGCAAACCACTTTAAGCCATTTACGCTTCACCGGCAACTTCGTCAAATCAATATCGGCCGATAAATACCACTCACGATAACGCGCAAACGTAAAGCAATTGCCCTGCGCATTGCAGATAACCGGATTGCTGCTGCCGCCGGTCATTCCCCCCGCCCCGTAGCCCACTGCGGCATTCAGCCAGCGCGGAAAACGCGTATCGCTGCGCAGAAACGAAGCTACATTGACCGACAGCCAGTACGTTTGGCCGTTGTAGTCTTTCAGCAACTGCTCGGTCCAGGTGCTGCCCAGCAACGCCGGCCGGTACTGCGCAAATTCGCTTTTGCGGAAACCGAATTTCAGTTGCACACGCTGCTCCTGCCACAGTGCATCCTGCACCAGAAACAGCGCACTGCCTGACGCATTGGCCACACAATCGCCCCACGAAAAGCCCCAGCCCGATGAAAAGCCGTCGAGCATTTCGATACCGCTTAAATACAGCATGGGCGTGAGCACACCATACCAGCGCGCACGCCCCGCAGGCACACCCGCCCAGCGATACGTGCCCGCACTGAGCCGCGCAAGCGCATAACTCGTAAGCGCGTGACCGGCCTTATCCATTTGCAGCCACTCATCATTATCATCAAAAAAATGAAACGGCTCGCGCGGATAATCGGCATACCACAACTGATTGAGGCCAATGAGCGAACCACCGCCCAGCAACACCTGCGTGCCTGTTACCACACGCACACGGCCTTTGTGCGGCTGCGGCGATTTATCGAAAAAACGCAGCGTATCGCCGGCCTTCAAAGCCAGTGAACACAAACACGCAAACAGCAGCAGGCGAATCTTCACTGTGCTAAAATACACCGGCGGCTGCAACTTATGCTGCAGCCGCCGGTAAAATCGTAATTAATATTCTCTACTGAATGCTGATGCGCGATACGGCCTGACCGCCATCGTACACATAGCGCAGTACATACATACCGCTGCCGTATGCCGAAAGATCAACCTCGCTGCGGCCGGCGGCATTGTGCTGTGCGCGATATACCTCACGGCCTTCGATGGTATAAATTACCAGTGTGCCGGGCAAACTGGTATTCACCGTAAACTGTCCGGCTGAAGGATTGGGACTGGCTGTAAACACAACCTGACCGTTTATTCCGCTGATGCCGGTGCACACATCAACCGTAAAAATTACGGGTGTGGATGTAGCCGAACAACCCAGCGAATCGGTGTAGCTGTACAGCAGGGTGTGCAAACCGGCACCGGCTGTGGCAGGTGTGAATACATTACCGCTTACGCCGGGACCGCTGAATGTGCCGCCTGCCGGTGTGGCAGTAAGCGTAAATGCACCGCTGGTTAAGCAGAATGTATCCTGCGAAGGTGTGAAGCTGATTACAGGCAGCGCATTTACGGTAATGTTGATTGTATCGCTGTCGGTACAGCCATTGTTATCGGTAGCCAGCACCGAATAAGAACCGCTGTTGCTTACCTGTATGGTTTGCAGCGTGGCACTTGTATTCCACAGCCACTGCGTAATGTTATTGGCCGATTGTGCGGTAAGCGGATAGGGATTGGCTCCGGCACAGAACGCCGTATCGTTGCCAAGCGTAACAACCGGATTGGATACTGCGGTAACCAGGTAACCGGCAGCTGCCGAATCGGAGCAACCATTGAGATTTGTTTTGATCAGGTTGTACACGCCCGGCTGGGTGGCTGTGTAAGTGGCCGTATTTGCCCCTACAATAGCCACGCCGTTCAGGTACCATTGTGAGGTGCCGCCTGATGATGCGGTAAGGTTTACAGTGCCGCCGGGGCAAAGTGTGGTTGCACTTCCGCTGATGGTTACCACGGGTAACGGATTAACCGTAACAGTGACCTGTGTGGAATTGGTGCAACCGAATGCATCGGTGGCGGTGAGTGTGTAAGTTTGGTTGGCCGTTGGCGATACGGTGACAGACGCACCGCTAAGGTTACCCGGCTGCCAGCCGTAGGTATAGCTGCCGCCGCCACCGGTGGCCGAAGCGGTAAGCGTGGTGCTTTGTCCGATGCAGATGGCCACGTTATTTCCGGCGCTGGCTGCAAGCGGTGAACCTGTGAATACGTTTACCGGAAGCAAGGTGCCGGTGCCTGAAGTAGTGGCTGCGTCCACACGGATGCGGCCGGCTGCACCATTTGCTCCCGTACCGAAATACGGCGAACCGGGTACGTTTGAAGCACCGCCGCCGCCGCCCACGGCACGCACCTGACCATTGTTTACAAGCGCGTTGGTAAGCAGCCAGATGGTGCCGCCCGAACCGCCGCCGCCGCCACCGCAGTTGCCTGCTCCGTCGCTGCCGCCGTTACCGCCGTTTGCACGAATTGCTCCGGCTGCGCCAATGGTTAATCCGCTGCAGGCCGAAATACGGATATATCCGCCACCTGCACCGCCGCCGCCACTGCCGCAGCTGAATCCGCCCGAACCGCCGCCGCCGCCGCTGCCGCCAAGCACCGCCGAAAGCTGTGCATCGCCGTAAGCCGGACCGGCAAAACCGCCCGTACTTCCGCCCGAAGCCGAACCCGCAGCACCATATCCGGCGCCGCCGCCGCCCGACCAGCCATTGCCCGCCGTAGTTACACCACCGGCACCGGCTCCATCCTGCGCAAGCATGCCACCCAAAGAGGCGGAATATGTACCGTTGCCGCCATTCTGGCCGCCGGCCACACCAATACCGCCGGTTCCGGCTGCCGAAAAGGTAATACCATTGGTACCATTACCACCGCTCGCATCCAGCACACCGTTAATGGTTACTGCACCCGAACAGTTGATAATGAGCGGCTGTGTGCCGGTTACAGTAACCGTAACACCGGCTGAAATGTTGAATGAAGTGTAATTGTATGTACCGCCCGCCAGTGTGGTGTTGGCCGTTGCGGTGAATGCACCGTTACTGCCTGTTCCGCAGGGAATGCAGGTAACCTGTGCATGCACAACCTGAACAGAAGCCAGACTGAGTAACGCAAATAATCCTGTGTAAATTTTTCTCATGGGAGTTTGATTAAGGGTAATGTTGTTTGTGGAAGTAAAAATAACGAAACCGCGAAATTATACTGCGGCGATTAGCAGAATAGCTGATTTCATTCATAAAAATCTGTTTTTGAGTAATTGCTGCACCGTTGCAAAACCACGGCGATGCTTACTTTTGCAAACTGTGTTTGCTTTCCTCCGCGATTATTCGAAAATTGAAAAACCTGTGCTGCTGGTCATCGCGGCTGAATTTTTTATTCAGCTGGTGAATGCCACGTTTATGAATTTGCAGCCGCTGTATATGAAGGCCGAAGGATACAGCGACAGTGAAATTGCCGATTTTATTTCGTGGCGGTTTGCGGGAGTGCTGTTGCTGGCCTTGCCGCTGGGGCTGTTTATCAAGGGACGTAAGGTGAAAAATTTCTTCTGGCTCTCATCCATTGGCGTGCCGTTGTTTGCGCTTTGCATCATTTATGCAGTGCATGAGCGTGCGGGAGGCTGGCTTGTGGTTTCGCAATTGCTTTGGGGCGCTTCGTTTACATTTATGCAAATTCCGGTGCTGCCGTTTATCATCCGCAACTCCTCGCCCGAAACACAAACGCC
This sequence comes from Bacteroidota bacterium, assembly GCA_020402865.1. Lineage (NCBI taxonomy): Bacteria > Pseudomonadati > Bacteroidota > Bacteroidota bacterium. The sequence goes on from JADBYT010000025.1 coordinate 46,098, forward strand.
CGCCATCTCCCTCAGCTTCTCTACCTGGAGTTTGGCGGGTATTGTAAGTGCGTCGGTAGTGTGGGCGTTAAACAGTGCGGATCCGCTGCTGTTCAGCGAACGGAATTTGCTTACCGGAATTACCATTGCCGGTTTTGCCGGACTCATTTTCATGGCACGTATCCGCATGAATGAGCAAACCGTGGCCAATGCCCACCGCCGCCTCGATCTGGGCAACCACGACTGGGGCCTTATTGCCGGTGCGCTTATTCCGGCGCTGGTCATTGCGGTGGGCGCAGGTTTGACCATTCCGTTTATCAACCTTTTCTTCTCGCGCGTACACGGGCTGAGTACCGATACAATTTCACTCTGGAATTTTGTGGCGGCATTACTTGTGGCGGTGGGCGCCTTGCTGGTGCCGCAAATAAAAGAGCGTTTCGGCTACAAGGCAGCGGTGCCGGTTACACAGTCGTTTGCGGTTATTTCGCTTATCCTCATGGCTACTACGGAGTATTACAACCAGCTTCCGCCGGCGGTGTGGATTGCTGTGGGCTGTTATCTGCTGCGCCAGCCGCTGATGAATATTGCCGGACCCATGACTTCTGAAATTGCCATGAAATTTGTGGGCGAACGCAATCAGGAAATTACCAGTGCACTGAGTGCGGCCATCTGGTCGGGAAGCTGGTTCATAAGCACGCGGTTTATATTTGGCATGCTGCGCAAAACCGGCTGGCCGTATGTGGATATTTTTATGATTACCGCAGCGTTGTATGCGTTTGGCGTGTTTCTTTACTTCCTGCTCATCCGCGCATGGAGTAAACGCGAAGCCGACGAAAATTAATTACGCTTCCACCACTTCTCCCGCTCAATTTCCTTCACCTCAATATTCACCCGCAGCGAAATTTCGTGCGGCACATTCATGCCCGCCACTTCGGCGCGGTTGAGTGCAAAATTGTAGCCGTAGCAAAGCGAAAACACACCATTCCCCAAACCCGCCTGCGGCTGCAGGGTAAAACGCACATCCGAAAAATTGGTGTACGCATTAACCCGAAAGCCGGTAACGATTGCAGAAAAATACGTTCTCCAACGGCTGAAACCAACGCCCGCAGTTTGCTCCAGCGGGTTATACAAGCCGCTAAATGCTGTGCCGCGATAGTAACTTCCCAAAAAGTATCCGTTTTTGCTACGTGCATAAGAAATTCCAGCCTCAGCCCACGGACTTTGCCAGTAGTGCGCGGCAAGCACCAGCCCTACCGCATTACGCTTACGCTTCAAATCGAAATCAGTACTTTGAAAAGCCTGCGCAGGAATGCTCAGCACCACAAGCCACACTACACTGAGAAGCCAACGTTTCATTTAATCGTTTTTTGAAAGTACCTGTTTCAGCCGTTCTTCCAATGCAGCATAGTCAGTATAACCACGCGCAATGAGGTAGTAGTTGCCATCATGCTCCACAATTACAGTGGGATAACCGTTGGCCTGAAAACGCTGTGCTTCGCGGTAATCCTCTTCGGCCAGCTGTGCCGCTGAACTTAAACGCAATCCGGCAGCAAAAAATACGCCATCATCAATACCCATTTCTTCGGCCAGATGAATATAGGTATTGTCGGCTTGCGGGGCCATGCCTTTGCTGTAAATGGCACTTTGCAGCGCATGCGCAAATTCAACCTGCCGCTTCGGATACTGCGTTCTGAAACTGGCCAGCGCACGCGAAGGCATGTCGGAACTGAAAATCATTTCACCTTTATCAAGTTCATTCAGAAACGCTTCACCAAATACCACACCGGTCATTTCCTCTACACGTTTGTAGGCACCTTTGATATAGGGAGCCACTTTACCAATAGGTCCGGAACGTTCACCCAGCACCATGCCGCCTGAAATTACCTTAAACTCAATTTCGTGCTTGTAATTTTCGTGAAGCTGTTTCATTACCGGACTAAAACCATAGCACCATCCGCAAAGCGCATCGTAGATGTAGTAAAGTGTAGTATTCATGTAACAAAGATAGGCGGCAATACGTCATCTCAGGAAAAGAGTATATTTAAACCAAGTTGCTTAATTAAAGTATAGTAAATGACAATTGTCTGGATAATTACCGTAATTGTGGCGCTGCTGCTGCTTCCGGTGGTTCTGCTGCGGATTATCAGTCCGGGAAAAACCCCGCCGATCACCGATGCGCGTGGGAAAAAAGTGCCGGGAAGTATTGCCGAAATAGAAACACTGCAGATTGGAGGTGTAACGCAATGTGCAATAATCCGCGGACAAAATGTGAATAATCCGGTGCTTTTATATGTGCATGGCGGGCCCGGTACACCTGAGTTTGCGTTTGTGCGCCGCGAGTTTGCCGCGCTGGAAAAGCATTTTACCATTTGCTACTGGGAACAGCGTGGTGCCGGAAAATCAGCCGGTGAAGCGGCAGGTATTACACTTGAGCAACTTGTGAGTGATGCAGCTGAGGTGACTTTGTATCTTCAGCAGCGTTTCCACTGCGGCAAAGTACATTTGCTGGGGCACTCGTGGGGAACAGTGCTTGGCGTACATGCGGCAAAGGCTTTTCCCGACTTGTTTGCCTGTTACATCGGTATCGGGCAGGTGTGCAACCAGTTTGAGGGCGAACGGCTTTCGCTGGAGTTTGTGCGGGATCAGGCGCGGCAGCTCAAACATACATCGGTGCCGGGTAAAGTAGAAAAGCTGCAATTGCCTGCACGTGACGCTGCTGCTGAAACGTGGATAAACTACCTGCTTAAACAACGCCGCTGGGTAGGCGAATTTGGCGGTGCGCTCTTTCGCTCCAACCTTAATAAAACAGCGCCCAAACAGCTCATCACCTGCCCGGAATATACCCTTCGCGAAAAATTAGCCTACATGGCGAAAGCCCGCAAAAGCATGCTCCAACTCTGGCCCTGCGTGATCAGCAACGATCTCGCGCAGGTGATTCCTACGCTGGAAATACCGGTGTACATTATTCAGGGCCTTCACGATTATCAGACGCCGCTTAAAGAAGCACGCCGTTTTTACGACAACCTCTCGGCACCGCACAAAGCCTGGTTTGAGCTTGAAGAAGCCGCACACTTTCCGCATACGGAATGCTACGCCGCTTTTGAACAGTATTTGCTTACCGAAGTACTTTCGCCCAAAAACTGAATCAGATTTTCAGCTTGATCACAACCGGGCAGTGATCGCTGGCATGCGGCCGTTCTTTGCCAATTCCTTCAAAACGCGGCCCGGTATAGCGCGTGGCCTTCTGGCACAAACCATTGCGGATCATAAACGGAATAGCTTTCGGGTTTCTGTCGGCCATGGCTTTGGAGAGAAAGATGTAATCTATTTGCTTGTAGTCTTTCTTATCAGCCCAGAAATGCGTCCAGCGTTCCTCCGGGTCAGCTATGCGTTGTGATACATCTTGCATCCATGGCGAATTCTGCAATTCACTGATTGCTTTTGAGGGCTGGTAATCATTCAAATCGCCAAGTACAGCCCAGTCAAACTTACCCGGATCATCACCATAACGCTCTTTGAGTATTTTCAACACTTCCTGCGCCTGCATTAGCCGTCGTGCCTCGGTTTCGGCCTTACCGGTAAGCATCGACTTAAAGTGGTTTACAAACACACTGAACGGCTTGCCTTTTATATCGAGTACCACTTCCAGACAATCGCGAGAAAATACCTGCGACTTGCCTTTGCGCCTTGTCTGGTGAGTGACACACTGTTTAATCGGAAAACGACTCAGCACGGCCACATCAATCAAACGCGGATCATTGCCATCAATCAGCATGCGGTGGGTGTAACGCTCATTTTGCAGAAAACGGCTTGTGAAGGCCTTGAGGGCATCTAAATTCTCTACCTCCTGTAAACAAATAATATCTGCATCTGCCGCCAGAATGGCCTGAGCGGTAATGGTACGTTCCTGATCGATGATGGTTTCAAAACGCTTTTTATCAAGAATGAATCCGTTTTGTACTGCACTTTCCGGATTGGCCGTACTGGCAAACTTGTAACGCAAAAAAAGATTTTCGCAATTAAATGTAGCTAAGGTAAATGTGGGCATAAGGGAGTGATGCTGTTTTTGATTTTGTGTATTGATGCACAATTTACAATTACATCACAGTGCAAAACCAGCATATTTTTTCAACAGACGCTGAAAGGCTCATAAACAGTACATCGGGTAATTACCATAATTACATTTCAGATAATTACAGCGTCAAAAACACAGATAAAATGATCCAAATAAAAACGCCGGATAAATCCGGCGTACAATATGAGATGCAAGATGTAGATATTATGAGCGAGATGAACAAGCCTGAGAAGGCGAACCGAATTGAGCAAGCAACGCATTAACTTTGACAAGCTTGGGCTGAGAAAATGACTCTGATACCCCATCAGCGAGCGCTGTAACGACATGCACCACCGGCAACTTTGTTATTTTCTTTTTTCCCATCCCCAAATATACAATTTTCATCCGGCCTCGTCAATACCTTTCTTCTTATCCCACTCATTTTCAACCCATTTTTCACGCACCAGCACATTTTCAAAGTTGCGCCCCGGCTTTTTCTTTACCGCAAACCCTTCATAAATTTTACCTTTTTCAAAAGGTTCCCACCCTTCAGGTTTTAGCGCAAGGATATCAAAATCTTTTTCAATATCGCTCCAGTAGTTCGAAATAGCCATCCGATACAATCGTGTTCGTGCCGGTGTGCTGCCAGTGAGAAAAACCCAGAGGTGCGGATTCTCGCGGGTAAATACATAAATGGAAGCCGCCACGGTGGCAAGCACAAGCGGCATATCGCCATTGCCACTTACGGCATGGTCGTCTAAAGCATCATTACCTCCGGCATTGTCGCCAAACGACAGATTGACAATATCATCGTGGCTGGTGGGTGAAAAACGGATGAGCTTGTAAATGTGATCGGCCTTACCGTTGCTCACAAATCTGAACATAGAAAAATCCTGCGCTGCATCGAGCGGATACTTGGGTAAATACATGGTAAATAATAAATTTTGAAATAATAAATAACTGCGTCTTCAATCCTCTTGTGAAAATAGGCGGCAAACTTAGTGTGATAAAATCGGGAAAGTCAAGATCTGTTGAAAACTCAACGCCCCGGAATACAGGTTCTACCTACGGTAGAAAAACACATCATCTTTCAGAAACCTGACAGCAGCACACTAAATAAACCGGCAGCTGCTATGATAAAATACCCCGTCAATGTGCCGGCCCCTTGATAATCTTTTGCCATACGTTGTCCGAAAAGCAGCATCAAAAATGTAGAAAGTGATAAGGAAAGACCGATACACCCGATAAATCGCCCCCACGAAGTAAAGCAGCAAACAGCTCCCAGCGCTGTCAAAATGCCACTCAGTGTCTCAAAGACCGTGAGTATGAAAAGTAATCCCGGAACAATACCTTTAAGTGCGGTGGATGCAAAATGTGATTTCAACCAGTCGGTATTTCCTTTGTAATGAATGATTTTATCCAATGCCGATTGTAAAAAAACAATTGCCATGAAAGCGCAACAGGCTGCGAAAATTATACAGGGAATCCAAAATGAAGGTTGTGAATAATCAATCAATCTCTCCGTTTGTGAAGTGAGATAAATAGCTGATAGGTAAAACGAATTTTGAAGCACCATCCTGAATTGCCTTTATTTATAGAAATGAACTGTCTATTCTAAAACCCGGCCATCCCTTTCGCATGCAACTCGATACTGGCCATTACCGTGGCATCGGGTTTGCGTTCGGGGCTGAGGTGGTCTTTAATGAGAGAGAGCGGAAGGTGGCGCGGGTAAACCAGCATTTGCATGTAGTGCATGGCCGCCGTAAACTGATCGATGCCGCGCAGGTTGCCGCCACGGCCATTGGCTACACCCACAAGGCCTATTTTTTTGCCGCGAAGCAAATCGGGGTGCAAACCGTCGAAAAGCAGTTTGAGGATGCCGGGAAAGGTGCCGTTGTACTCCGGCATGACCACCACAAAGCGGCCGGCAGGGAGTATGTATTCGTCAAGCTGCTGCTTAAAAACCTCGCTGCGATGCCCGTACAGGTCGGTAAACGCAAAATCGCGGGGCAAATCTTCGAGCGTGTAGAGCCGGTTGGGCTGCTCAAGGCTGGTCAGTACGCCGCTGTATGCCTCGGAAATGATACGCGTGGTGCTGCCGGGGCGGTTGGTTCCTGAAATTACAGTGATCATCAGTTAATTAAGGTGTTAACGGGCCGCTGTTTATAAAACGCCGGGGCGGTTTCGGCCAAAAAACGCTACCTTCGGGACAAAATTAATCGTTTGCCGGAGCGATTCTGAAAATACAAAATTCATTTCCGGTGCGTTATTAACAATTACTGCCGGGCATTGTTTGTCCGGCTGCTGTTTTGGGGAAGCTGAAACCTATGAAGATTACGTATTACGGTCATTCCTGCTTTGGCATTGAAACCGGAGGCAAACACCTTCTGTTTGATCCGTTTATTACCTACAACGAACTGGCCGCAGGAATAAACAAAGACGAAATCAAAGCCGATTACATCCTCGTGTCGCACGGCCACGAAGACCACATTGCCGACTGCGTGGCTATTGCACAACGCACCGGTGCCACTGTAATTTGCGCCTGGGAAATAAGCGTCTGGCTGCATAAACAAGGCGTTTCCAAAACCCATCCCATGAACGTGGGCGGAAAATGGATTTTCGATTTTGGTAAAGTGAAATGTGTGGCCGCTCAACATTCGAGCGGACTGCCCGACGGCACTTACGGCGGAAACCCGATGGGCTTTGTGGTGGAAACCGAAGAAGCCAACTTTTACTACGCCGGCGATACAGCCCTCACTTACGACATGAAACTCATTGGCGAATACCGAAAAGTACATTTCGCCTTCCTGCCCATTGGCGATAATTTTACCATGGGTATCGACAACGCCATTATTGCCTCCGACTTTATCAACTGCACCGATATCATCGGTATGCACTATGATACTTTCGGCTACATCAAAATAGATCATACCGAAGCAATCACCAAGTTTGAGCGGGCGGGAAAAAAGCTTACGCTTATGCCCATCGGTTCAACCATTGTAAAACCCTGAGGAATAGCGCTGCACACATATTATGGGTAAAATTATAGCCGTTGCGAACCAAAAAGGAGGGGTGGGAAAAACCACTACCGCCATTAACCTTGCCGCCAGTTTTGCCGTGCTCGAATACCGCACGCTCCTGGTGGATGCCGATCCGCAGGCAAATGCTACTTCGGGCGTGGGTTTCGACCCAAAAAACGTGAAAACCGGGGTGTACGAAACCATCATCGAAGGACGTAACCCGAAAGACATTATCCTGCAAACCACCACGCCCAACCTCGATCTCCTGCCCGCGCATATTGATCTGGTGGGTGCCGAAATTGAAATGATCAACATGCCCAACCGCGAACACATGATGCGGCAGGCCTTACATCAGATCAAAAACGATTACGACTTTATCATCATCGACTGCTCGCCCTCGCTGGGGCTTGTTACCGTAAACTCGCTCACCGCAGCCGATTCGGTAATTGTACCGGTGCAGTGCGAGTATTTTGCGCTTGAAGGTCTCGGTAAACTGCTCAACACAATCAAAATCGTACAGAGCCGCCTCAATCCCGAACTGGCCATTGAAGGCATACTGCTCACCATGTACGACATCCGCCTGCGTTTATCGAATCAGGTAGTGGAAGAAGTGAAAACCCACTTCCAGAGCATGGTGTTTGATACCATCATCCAGCGCAACACCAAACTTGGCGAGGCACCCAGTTTTGGCGAAACCATTATTATGCATGATGCCACCAGCAAAGGTGCTATCAATTACCTGAATCTCGCACGAGAAATCCTGCAGAAAAACAACATGACCCGCCTCTCCGACGAGGAAAAGATCATCAATATTACCCAGCAAGACTAAGCCTGCCCGGTCTCGGCTCCGCCCGACCAGACAAGGCAGATCTTTAGCGAATGCAGCGCAGGCCCAAACAAGGCCAATACAATACGAATAACAAGTACAGACATGAGCAACAAACGTCAGGCACTCGGAAAAGGCCTCAGCGCACTTCTCGAAAACGCCAATACCGATATTACTTCAAATGCCCGCCTGTCGGGCGATGTAACATCGGCTGTGGCCGGAGCCGTGACCAGTATTCCGCTGAAACAGATTGAAGCCAACCCGTTTCAGCCGCGTACCCATTTTGAGGAGCAGGCGCTCGAAGAACTTTCGGCCTCCATTAAGCAGCACGGCATTATTCAGCCGGTAACTGTGCGCAAAATGGGCTACGACAAGTTTCAGCTTATTTCGGGCGAACGTCGTTTCCGTGCCTCGCAGCTTGCCGGTTTGGAAAGCATTCCGGCCTATGTGCGCGTAGCCAACGACCAGGCCATGCTCGAAATGGCACTGGTTGAAAACATCCAGCGCGAAAACCTCGATGCCATTGAAGTAGCCATCAGCTACAAACGCCTCATGGACGAGTGCAGCCTCACGCAGGAACAGCTTAGCGAGAAAGTTAGCAAGCAGCGTTCTACCGTAGCCAACTACCTGCGCCTGCTCAAACTCCCCGCCGAAGTACAACTCGGCATCCGCGAAAAGAAAATAAGCATGGGCCACGCCCGCGCACTCATTAATGTAAATGGCGAAGAAAATCAGATCGACATTTACAACCGCGTAATCAATGAAGACCTCTCGGTGCGTGATACCGAACTGCTGGCCAGCGATAAAAAGAAAATCGAGCCCCGCATCAAACACAAAAACCTGCAGGGCAGCCTCGACGATAAATACGCCGATCAGATCAGCGCTATTGGCAAGCAGTACAACGCAAAAATCCAGCTCAAAAGCAATCCACAGGGCGAAGGAAAACTCATTATTCCCTTTGCCAGCGAAGAAGATCTCGAAAAGCTGCTGGATGCCCTCAACAGCTGATTCCTTTTTACACTTATTTGGAATACCGGTTAGCTTTAAAGCGCCGGTATTCTTTATTTTTGTCTGCACATGATGTCGCGCCTGTTTATTTTGCCTGTTGTCTGGTGTACACTGCTTCTGCTTTGTACACACTCCGCACAGGCACAAACCGACTCTGCCGCAGTGGCCAAACCGCCTGCCGACTCAGCCATTAAACCACCGCCCCACCCGCCCAAACGCGCCGCACTTATGAGCGCATGCCTGCCCGGGCTGGGACAGGCTTACAATAAAAAATACTGGAAAATCCCCATCATTTACGCCGGTTTTGGCGGCTTGGGCTACAGCATGGGCTTTAATCAGGTCTATTATAAACGCTACCGCAATGCCATCAGGCTGCGTTATGATAATGATCCCACCACAAACGATCTTTATCCCCAGTACAGCGACGATGATCTTTCCACGCTGAAAAACTATTACCAGCGCTGGCGCGACTTAAGCATCATCGGTATGGCCGCATTATATACCTTAAATGTGATTGACGCGGCCGTGGATGCCCATCTTTTCTATTTTGATGTGAGCGATAATCTCTCACTGCATGCCTCGCCCTACATGTTTCCTACGGCTGCCGGTCCGGTGGCCGGGGTGGGAATACGACTTGGGTGGCGATGATATACATCCGTTTCAGGAATAAATTTCCGGCACTTCGGGTGCTAAAAAATACATCCCGCACAATTTTTATTTGAAAATTGAACACTGTTCAGTAATTTTACTCCCGCATGGGAATCAAAGAACGGAAAGAACGCGAACGTGAACAGGTAAAGAAACAAATTCTTACCGCTGCACGTGAATTGTTCTTTGCTTATGGGTACGAGGCCACCAGCATGCGCAGCATTGCCGAAAAAGTGGAATACAGCGCCGGAGCTATCTACCTGCATTTCAAAGATAAAGACGCTATCTTTCACGAACTTCAGATTGAAGGGTTCCACCTGCTCAACGAAAAAATGGCAGTCTTGCTGGCCGTTTCCAATCCGTTTGAGCGCCTGAAGGCAATGGGCAAAGTGTATATGCAGTTTGCCAAAGAATACCCTGATTACTACGACCTGATGTTTGTAATCAATGCCCCCATGCGTGCGCTGGAAGAGGATGAAGACTGGCAGGCAGGCGAAACGGCATACCATGCTCTTATTCATGTAGTTAAAGAATGTCAAGGAATTGGCTACTTTAAGGAAAGAGATACTGAAACATTCTCCTATTACGTGTGGGCCACCATGCACGGAATCATTACGCTGGGTAAACACGGCCGTAATAAAGTGGTGTGTGAAGCCTCACGCAATTTCATTGAAGAGCTTGCTTTCGTGGAATTTATCACCATTCTGGAAAAAACTTAAAAAAATTTACAATAAAACTGAACGGTGTTCAGACTATAAATCATGTTCATACTTATCAAATCCATGATACCAATCCGACTACTTTTTCCGGTCCTCCTGTTCATGGCCGGAACTCCGCTCAATGCGCAGCAGTTGCTCGACGAGTACGTAAAGCAGGGCATCGACTCCAACATCGTTCTCCGGCAAAAATCGGTGGCTTATGAGCAGGCCATTCTGGCTCTGAAGAATGCCCGAAGCTATTTTCAGCCATCGGTAAACCTCAGCGGCAGCTACACCACCGGCGAAGGCGGCCGTTTTATTTCGCTGCCTGTGGGCGATTTGCTTAACCCGGTGTACAGCACACTCAACCAGCTTACTGCCAGCAATGCGTTTCCGCAGATTGAAAATGTGGAACAAAGCTTTTTCCCGCGTAATATGTATGATGCGCATGTGCGCACCACGCTGCCCATTGTGAACACAGAAGTGTGGTACGGCGTGCAGCTGCGCGAACAGCAGGCGGCCATTAAAGAAACCGAAATTGCCTTATACAAACGTGAACTGGTGCGCGATATTAAAGTGGCCTATTTCACGTACCTCAGCGCCACGGAAGCTGTGGAGATATACAACTCGGCTCTTGAGCTAACCGAACGCAATGCCAAAGTAACCGCTTCACTCATTGCCAACGGAAAGGCCGTGCCGGCACAAATGCTGCGCGCCGAGAGCGAAAAAGCACAGGTTACCGCCCAGCTAGAAGCCGCGCGCAACCAGCAGCTGAATGCCGAAGCCTGGTTTAACTTTTTGCTTAACCGGCCGCTGCATACTGCAATAAATACCAGCTTCAGCACCACCTCTGCCCTCGCCCGCCTCACCACGTCGTACGACTCATCGCAACTGGCGCGGCGCGAAGAATTGAAAATGCTTTTGCTTGGCGAACGCCTCAGCTTTACGGCGGCGCGTATGCAACGCAGCTACTTTATTCCCAAACTCAGCTTCTTCATCGACCTCGGCTCGCAGAGCGAGAGTTGGAAATTCGACAGCCGTTCGCGCTACTACCTGCTGGGGCTGCAGCTCGAAATGCCGCTTTACAACGGTATGCGCAACCGCAATGCCTACCGCAGCAGCCTGCTTGATATGCGTGTGGCGGCCTGGTCGGTTCAGCAAACGCGTAACCAGCTTAAACTGGCTGCCGACGTGGCCCAGAACAACCTCAACGCCGCGCTGGCCCGATGGAAAGCTGCTACCGAACAGCAACGCGCCGCCGAATCGTATTACCGGCTCATGAGCAATGCATACGCCGAAGGCACATCGCCCCTCATCGAACTTATTGACGCACGCAATCAGCTTACCGCCGCTCAGGTGCAACTGAACGTGTGCAAATACGACGTGCTTCAGGCACAAGCAAAACTCGAACGCGAAACCGCAGCAACCACACTCTAAAACTCATGCGCACTACATTTCACATACTCATTCCGGCCGCGCTCTTGCTGGCCTTCACGGCTTCCTCGTGCGGAAAAGATGAAAAGAAAAACACCATCCCCGCTGCCACCGAAGCCATTCCGGTGAAAGTAATAAACCCGTCTTTCTCAAGCCAGACAAGCATTGTAAATGCAGGCGGACAATTTACCACCGACGACGAAACCATGCTTTCGTTCAAAACCGGCGGCATTATCAGTGCAGTGCTGGTGAAAGAAGGCGATGCCGTGCGACGCGGACAGTTGCTGGCTACGCTTGATGTAACCGAAATTTCGGCATTAGTCAATCAGGCCCGGCTCGGACTTGAAAAAGCGGAACGCGATCTGAAACGCGCCACCAATCTTCACCGCGACAGTGTAGCCACACTTGAACAGCTTGAAAATGCACGCACGGCCCGCGAACTTGCCGCGCAGCAACTACGCGCTGCCGAATTCAACCTGCAGCATTCCGAAATACGCGCGGTGAACGACGGCTACATCCTGCGCAAATTTGCAAACACCGGTCAGCTTGCAGGCCCCGGTACACCCGTATTGCAAACCAACGGTGCAAGCAGCGGCAAATGGCTCATGCGTCTTGGTGTGAGCGACCGCGAGTGGGCACAGATTGCTACCGGCGACACCGCCACAATCACCACCGACGCATTTCCCGGCCGCACACTCAACGCCCGCGTTACCCGCCGCGCCGAAGCCGCCGACCCTTACACCGGCGCTTTCATTATCGAACTCAGCGTAAACACTACGCAAGAAGTAAAACCCGCGGCCGGTATGTTTGGCAAAGCCACCATTTACGCATCAGCCAAACAGGATGCGTGGGAAATTCCTTACAGCGCACTGCTCGACGGCAATGCCGGTGAAGGATTCATTTTTGTGACATCCGACGGCAAAAAAGCAGAAAAGGTGGCCGTGAAAATTGCAGCCATCACAGGCCAAACAGTCCGCCTCAGCGAAGGTCCCCGACAAGGCCAGCAGGTGATTGTAGCGGGAAGTGCCTATCTCACACACGGTTCTCTCATTCGTATCACAAATTAAAAACGGCTGTTATGAAAATTGCCAGTTACGCCGTTAAAAATTATCAGTTCACGCTGGTTATCTTTCTCATGGCTATTGTCCTGGGTATAACCACACTCATGAACATGCCCCGCTCGGAAGATCCCGAAATTGAAGCACCGCAGTTTCCCGTTATTGTAATCTATCCCGGCACCAGTCCGCAGGATATGGAACAACTCGTAGTGAAACCGCTGGAGAAAAAAATTACCGAGCTTGAAGACATTAAACGCGTGCGCACCAAAGTAACCGATGGTGTGGCTGTGATTAATGTGGAGTATAAGTACGAAAGTGATGTGGATAAAAAATATCAGGAACTGGTGCGCGAGGTAAACGGACTTCGCAACGAGCTTCCGAAAGATATTTTCAGCATCGAAATTCAGAAAATACAACCGTCAAACGTAAATGTGCTTCAGCTTGCACTGGTGTCTGAAAATGCCTCGCGCGAAGCCATCCGCAAGGAAGCCGAACGTTTGCAGGAATCGCTCGAAAAGCTGCGTGAACTGAAGAACGTGGAAATTGCCGGTTTACCCGAACGCATTGTGCGCATTGATTTGCAGTTTGAAAAAATTGCACAGCTGCGCATTCCGCTCGATGCTATTGTAGGCAGTATTCAAAGCGAACTGGCCAATATTCCCGGCGGCAGTCTGGATGCAGGCGGAAAAACATTCAACGTAAAAACCAGCGGCAACTATACCGACATTTCGCAAATCGGGCAAACCATTGTGTATAGTGTAAACGGCAACAACGTAAAGCTGGCTGATGTGGCCGACGTGCGTTTTGATCATGAAGAGCAAAAACACATTACACGTATCAATGGTCACCGCTGTGTGCTGGTGAATGCCGCGCAGAAACCGGGTTTCAACATTTCGCAAACGCAGGAAAAGTACCTCCCGGTTATCGAAGCATTCAAAAAAACACTGCCCGCCAACATGGTGCTCATTGATAATTTCGATCAGGCCAACAACGTAAACAAACGGCTGGGCGGGCTGGGCATTGATTTCATTATTGCCATTCTGCTGGTGGCCATTACGCTGCTTCCGCTGGGCGGCCGTGCGGCATCGGTGGTAATGATTTCCATTCCGCTTTCGCTGGCTATTGGTCTGGTGCTGCTCAACTTGTTTGGCTACAACCTCAACCAGCTGAGCATTGTGGGCCTTGTGGTGGCGCTGGGTTTGCTGGTTGACGACAGCATTGTGGTAGTGGAAAATATTGAACGCTGGCTGCGCAACGGTTACTCGCGCCGCGAGGCCACCCTGCTGGCTACAAAGCAAATTGGTCTGGCAGTTGTAGGCTGCACGGCCACGCTGGTAATTGCTTTTATGCCGCTGGTATTTTTACCCGAAGGCGCCGGCGATTTCATTCGTAGCCTGCCCATGGCGGTAATTATGAGTGTGGTTGCATCCATGCTGGTGTCGCTCACCATTATTCCCTTCCTTTCGAGCCGCATACTCAAAGATCATCACGCCGAAGGAAAACACACCGGCAATCTTTTCCTGCGTGCGCTGCAAAGCGGTATTCAGAAAACGTATGCCCCGCTGCTTAACCGCGCACTCAACCGCCCTGCAATTACACTCATTATTGCAGCCGCCATTTTTGCCGGATCGCTGGCGCTGATTAAGGTAATTGGCTTCAGCCTCTTCCCTGCTTCCGAAAAGCCGCAGTTTATCATCAACGTGCGCACACCGCTGCAAACCAGCCTTGCCGAAACCGATGCCATGACCCGCGAAGTGGAGAAAGTACTCGCTGCCGAGCCACTTATTCAATACTACACAAGCAACGTGGGCAAAGGCAATCCGCGCATTTACTACAACGTAATTCCCGAAAACGAGCGCACCGACTTTGCACAGATTTTCATTCAGCTGCACGATGATACCAATCCGAACGACAAGCTGGCACTGATTGAAAAACTGCGCAAAAAACTCACCCAGACACCAGGCGCAAAAATTGAAGTGAAAAACTTTGAGCAGGGCCCGCCCGTGGTTGCACCGGTTGAAATACGCCTCTATGGCGATAACCTCGACACACTGCGCGTATATGCAGCCAAAGCCGAACAACTGCTGCAAAACACCAAAGGCACACTGTACATTGATAACCCGGTGAGCAACCTCAAGTCAGACATACGCTACACCATAAACCGCGAGAAAGCCAACCGTTACGGCATTCCCACAGTAAATATCGACCGCACGGTGCGTATTGCGGTAGCCGGTTTAAACGTAGGCAATTTCTCCGATGCCAACGGCGATGACTTCGACCTGCACATTACCGCGCCCAAAGGCGAACGCGCCACATTCGATGTGCTTGCCAATGTGTATGTAAACAACATGCAGGGCGCCGCCATTCCGCTCAGCCAGCTTGCCAGTCCCGGCCTCGAAGCCTCGCCGCTGGTCATCAACCACAACGATAAAATACGCACCGTATCCATCAGCTCCGATGTGCAGAAAGGATTTCTCACCGACAATGTGATCAATGAAGTAATGGCCAAAATGGAACAGATGAAACTTCCTGACGGCTACACCTGGGACATGGGCGGTGAGGTAGAATCGCGCAAGGAATCGTTTGGCGGTTTTGGTACCATCATCATCATTACCGTGTTTCTGTTTATTGCGGTGCTCATTCTCGAATTCCGCACGTTTAAGAGTACGCTCATTGTGCTTTCCGTAATTCCGCTGGGCATTGTGGGTGCGGTAATCGGGCTCTGGCTTACGGGCAATTCGCTTTCTTTTGTGGCGGTAATCGGCCTTATTGCGCTGGCCGGCATTGAAGTGAAAAACTCCATTCTGCTGGTTGATTTTACCAATCAGCTCCGTGCACAGGGCATGAGTCTGGAAGCCGCCATCCGCGAAGCCGGTGAAGTACGTTTCCTGCCCATCGTACTTACTTCACTCACCGCCATTGGTGGATTAATTCCCATCGCCATTTCCACCAACCCGCTTATTTCGCCGCTGGCCGTGGTGCTCATTGGCGGACTCATCAGCTCTACACTGCTTTCGCGGGTGGTTACGCCGGTAATTTATAAACTCATTCCGCCTAAGGTGGAACAAACGCAACCGGGGGAAGCAACAACCAAAAGTTGAAGCGGTTAGGTTGGTTGCTTGCGGCGGATTTCCGGAAACGGAAGTCAGCCGCTTTGTTTCATGCAGATATGTAATAACTGTATAGAATATGTAGATAAATCAGCGGTCAGTAGAGGAAAATATCGCAATAACCGAGGAGTGAAATTTGAATGTACTTAATAAGCACATTTATAAAAACACATCGGAAAATGAACACTATCCATGAAGCCTCTGCTGCATTTCTTTTTCATTGTAAATTCGAAAAGAAACTCAGCCCCAAAACCACCAAAGCCTACGATTCAGACTGCAGACAGTTTGCGCAGTTTCTAAGTAAATTAAAGCACAGCGGCAAACTGAGCGAAATAGACAAACACACCATAAAAGCCTATCTCGAGCATCTGCACGGAATGCGCCCCAAAACCCTGCGCCGGAAAATAGCCACGCTAAAAGCCATGTTCAACTTTCTGGAATATGAAGAAGAAATTCTCACCACCCCTTTCCGGAAAATGAAAATCAGCATCCGCGAACCCCGCATGTTACCACGGGTAATGACGCTCCACGAAGTGCAGCAGATACTTAGCTATGCACAGAAAAAAGTACAAGCCAACAGCGCAGATACAACCTCAGCCTTCTACCGCGAAACACTGCGGAATCAAGCTATACTTGAGTTACTCTTTGCAACTGGCATGCGTGTATCAGAAGCCACACAACTGTTAAAAACCGAAATTGATTTACGCTCAGGCATTGTGCGTATCATGGGCAAAGGAAGCAGGCAGAGGGTAATTCAAATATGCCACAATGAAGTGCTTCAGGTATTAGCGAACTATCAGAAAACCTGGCATAAAACGCTCAGCCGCCGCAAAAACTTCTTTCTCAGCCGCCGCCAAACTCCGCTCTCCGAACAATCCATCCGCAACATGATACGCCACTACGCCCAAAAATGCGGCATAAAAAAACACATCACCCCACACACCTTCCGACATTCATTTGCCACCCTGCTGCTTGAGCAGGATGTGGATATTAAGTATATACAGCAGTTTCTGGGGCATAGTTCTATAAATACCACGCAGATTTATACCCATGTAAATGCGGAAAAGCAAAAGGCGATATTGAAAACAAGGCATCCGAGGCTGGCTTTTGAGGTGAGTTGATGGATAACTAAAGATTATC
>JADBYT010000026.1:5000-185584 GCA_020402865.1 Bacteroidota bacterium
AAGCGGTCGGAGTCCGCCTTTGGCGGATGACGGCGTGCCTTTTGCATAATGAGCCTACGAGTTACTCCTGACTGGCGAGGTTAAGTTCTTATTTAACGGAGCCGAAGCGAAAGCGAGTCCAAATAGGGCGATTAGTCAGTCGGGGTAGACGCGAAACTTTGTGATCTATCCATGGGCAGGTTGAAGTTCTGGTAACACAGAATGGAGGACCGAACCCGTTGACGTTGAAAAGTCTTGGGATGACCTGTGGATAGGGGTGAAAGGCCAATCAAACTGAGAGATAGCTCGTTCTCCCCGAAATGTTTTTAGGAACAGCCTCGGATATAGAAGTATGATAGAGGTAGAGCTACTGATTGGGCTAGGGGGCTTCACCGCCTACCAAACCCTGACAAACTCCGAATGCTATCATATATCTCCGGGAGTGAGGCTGCGGGCGCTAAGGTCCGTGGCCGAGAGGGAAATAACCCAGATTAGCAACTAAGGTCCCTAATACATAGTTAAGTTGATCAAACGAGGTGGGATTTCTATAACAGCCAGGATGTTGGCTTGGAAGCAGCCATTCATTTAAAGAGTGCGTAACAGCTCACTGGTCGAGAGATCCTGCACGGAAAATAATCGGGCATCAAACTATGAACCGAAGTTCTAAACCTCTGCCTTTGGCAGAGTGTGGTAGGGGAGCATTCAAATCTGCATCGAAGGTGTGGCGCGAGCCATGCTGGAGCGATTTGAAAAGAAAATGTAGGCATAAGTAACGATAATTAAAGTGAAAAACTTTAACGCGAAAAGTCTAAGGTTTCCTGATCAACGTTAATCGGATCAGGGTTAGTCTGGTCCTTAGGAAAACCCGAAAGGGGTATCTGATGGAAAGAAGGTTAATATTCCTTCACCTGCTATACATTAAAAGTGACGCAGGGACGTGGTGGTTGCGTACAGACGGATGTGCGCCTGAGTGGAGTCTTCGGACAAAGCGAAATCATAAAATCCCTGCCAAGAAAAGCGAGTATAGCAGCCAGTACCGGAATCCGACACAGGTAGACGGGATGAGTATTCTAACGCGCTCGGGTGAGCCGTGGAGAAGGAACTAGGCAAATTGACGCTGTAACTTCGGGATAAAGCGTACCGTCTCTGACGGTCTCAGTAAATTGGTTCAACCAACTGTTTAACAAAAACACAGGGCCCTGCAAAAACGTAAGTTGACGTATAGAGCCTGAAACCTGCCCGGTGCTGGAAGGTTAAGGAAGGGTGTTCGGCGCAAGCCAAAGCTCCTGACTGAAGCCCCAGTAAACGGCGGCCGTAACTATAACGGTCCTAAGGTAGCGAAATTCCTTGTCGGGTAAGTTCCGACCTGCACGAATGGTCTAATGAGTTGAACACTGTCTCCTCCACGAGCCCGGTGAAATTGTAGTATCGGTGAAGATGCCGGTTACCCGCCACGGGACGGAAAGACCCCGTGAACCTTCACTACAACTTTGCATTGATTTTGAGCAACAAATGTGTAGGATAGTTGGGAGACTATGAAGCAGCATCGCCAGGTGTTGTGGAGTCATCGTTGAAATACCAACCTTTTGTTGCTTAGAACCTAACCCGCCAAAAGCGGGGACATTGCATGGTGGGTAGTTTGACTGGGGTGGTCGCCTCCTAAAAAGTAACGGAGGCTCGCAAAGGTACCCTCAGTACGGTTGGTAATCGTACGCAGAGCGCATTAGTAAAAGGGTGCTTGACTGTGAGACAAACACGTCGAGCAGGAGCGAAAGCTGGCTAAAGTGATCCGGTGGTTCTGCATGGAAGGGCCATCGCTCAAAGGATAAAAGGTACTCCGGGGATAACAGGCTGATCTTACCCAAGAGCTCATATCGACGGTAAGGTTTGGCACCTCGATGTCGGTTCGTCACATCCTGGGGCTGGAGAAGGTCCCAAGGGTTCGGCTGTTCGCCGATTAAAGTGGCACGCGAGCTGGGTTCAGAACGTCGTGAGACAGTTCGGTCCCTATCTGTAGTGGGCGTTGGAGATTTGAGAGGGCCTGACTCTAGTACGAGAGGACCGAGTCGGACAAACCTCTAGTGTACCTGTTGTGCCGCCTAGGTGCAGCGCAGGGTAGCTACGTTTGGTTGAGATAAGCGCTGAAAGCATATAAGTGCGAAGCTCGCCTCAAGATGAGATCTCCCTGAAGAGCCGTTAAAGACTATGACGTTGATAGGCTACAGGTGTAAAGGCAGTAATGTCAAAGCCGAGTAGTACTAATTGCTCGATCGGCTTTCTTTGGTGCCCACTTTTGGTGTATTTTCTTCCAATATGTTTTTTATAGAATTGTAAAGATTCATGGTGGCTATAGCATCGGTGATCACCTCTTCCCATATCGAACAGAGAAGTTAAGCCCGATTGCGCAGATGGTACTGCCCTACAAGGTGGGAGAGTATGTCGCTGCCAGTTTTAGATAGAAACCCCGGTCATTTGACCGGGGTTTCTTGTTTTATACCTTTTTCTGTTTTTACGTCTTTCCGTTACAATTGCTATTGCCTATTTTTGCTCTTCATACTATGAATATCTCCCGATCCCGACTGCTATTTCATCTTTTCATTTTCGGGATAGCTTTTTTCTGTTCCGTTTCGGCGTTTGCTCAAACTCCTGTAAATAATCGCGTACCGAAAAAAGACACAATTTCGATCCCTGTGGATTCAACCAAGCATTTTCGTTTTCGCGAAGAAATGTTTGTGGCGGGGGGCGTAATTCCTGAACTTACCCCAATCAAAATAAAACTTGATAATTTTCAGTTTACAGGATTCCGGCATCTGACTCTGGGTAACTTAGGAGCACCTTCTCTATTACTTCAACTTCCGGGCGTGCCGTTTGAAGCATTCAGAAGCCGCAACAGCAGTTTTTCGTATTTCGGGTACTTTAACTTTAACCGTGCATATTATACCTCGGTAAAGCCTTATACATTAATCCGTTACGTAGTAGGGCAGCGAAGGGCAAGTGAAACGGAAGTACTTCACGCTCACAACTTTGGCCCTAATTGTAACATCACTTTTGGTTTTTTACGTCAACGGGCTGAGGGATTTTATAACAGGCAGGCCACAAACAACACAAGCGTCAGACTAAATGGTTGGTATTGGTCGCCGGCAAACAGGTATGCTTTGACGGCTGATTTTTACTGGACAGGTCACGATGCCCAGGAGAACGGAGGAATTCGGTCAGTTTCTTCGTTTGAAAATACGCAGCAGCTCGATCGAAAGCTGGTGGCTGTGAACTTGTTTGATTCAGAAACAAGGCAGCGAGAAAGAAGTGGACGAGTGAAGCAGTATTTTGCTTTTGGAAAAGTTGTGGATACACTGGTTTTTCGTGGCGACAGCCTTGATGAACGTGATACGGTAAAAATTAAATATAGAATCAGACCGCGGACAGCATTTACGCATACACTTCGTTTCAGTGATGAGTCGTGGTGGTTTTCTTCGGGAACTTCTGATACTGCATATTTTGATGCTGTTTTTCGCGATAGTGCTCAAACGCTTGATTCAACCGGTTTGTGGCGGTTGAGTAATGCAATTGCAATTGAGCTTTTTCCTGCCTGGAAGCAAACTATTTTTCCTATATCGGGTTCGGCAGGACTCCGGCATGAAATAGGGAGGCTGCGAAACGACACTATCCGGCATGATTTTCAGAATGTATTTCTGGAGGCTGTAGCGCGGATTGCAGATAAAAAGTCATCTATGCTGCGAATGATAGAAGCTGGAGGCTGGTATGGTTTGGCCGGAGAGAACGCCGGCGACTTTAAGTTTTCAGTGACTGCAGCAGATCGGACTATTTTATGGAAAAAATGGGTGCTTCAGGCTTCGGCAGATGTGTCGCAAACTTTACCCGTTTTTTTGACGCGGCATTTTTCGGGTAATCATTACCGCTGGAAAAATGAATTTGTGAAGGAAGGTGTACTTCGAGCCGGCCTCTCGGCTATGTATGGTACAAAAAACTTCTCGTGGGTACAGCTTGCTGCCGATCTGTTCAGTTACAGCCGTCCGGTGTATTTTAACAGTAACAGTATGCCGACTCAGCTCAACGGTTCGATTCAGGCATTGCAGGTGTCGCTTTCACATTTGTTGAACCTGAACGCGTTTCATATGCGTGGCTCGATTACGTGGAATAATTTGCCTGAAGCAGCAGTAATCAGACTGCCGGAGTTTGTGGTGCGTCAGTCGTTTTATTTCGATTTCAGGCTGTTTAAACGGGCACTGCAAATGCAGGCAGGTATTGATGCCGAATGGTTTTCCGGCTATTTAGCTCAGGCCTACAATCCCAATCTGGCGCAGTTTTACCTGCAAGACAGCCAGGAAATTGGTAATTATCTTTATTTCGATCCGTGGCTAAGTATTCGTATAAAACCGGTTCGTGTGTTCATTAAAGCTGATCATGTGAATGCTGGTTTATTTGGCCGTAAATACTATATCGCGCCGTTATATCCACACAATGATCTGGCATTGCGCTTTGGGATTTCGTGGGTGTTTAACGATTAAAATATTAGTATTTATTCACTGATACAGATTTTCAAAAATCATTATCCAAAAAAAACGTCCGGTAAAATTCTGCCGGACGTTTTTTGTATTTCACACAATTTTTCTGTTTAGCCATTGTTCTCTAATTATCTCCCTGAATTGCATAAAGTCGCAGTCTGAACCGGGCGTATAGCTTTCGATTTTCTCTTCGGCACCGATGTAGTCAAAGAATCCGTAATGCCCGGTGTCGTCTGCATCATACATATAACATTGTATGGTTATACAGGTTGGGCCCTGGGGGTTAGGATTAATGAGTTGGTGAAACTGATTTAGAGTGGGACTAATCCAGGTGATATCGTCTTTGCGAAAAACAGCACCTTCGGGGTTGTAGGTTTTTGCTGCACCGAGATAGGCGTAGAGATGTACTTTTATTTCGCCATGAAGTACTCTGATCAACGCGTTAGCGCCGGCATGGTTGTGTATGCTGCTGAAACTGCCGGGAGGCCACACTTCCATTACATAGGGAATTCCAGGCGACTCACCGCCGTTCTGACCAAGTGTGATGCGGAGATAGATTTGTTTGGAAAGTCCGGCCGGCTTTTTATCGCTTTTATCTTTCAGTGTTTCATAACACCAGCAGCCGGGGGTGGCAATGTTGTATTCAATGGCTTCTGCAAAATCAGGGAATTCTTCATCATTTAGAATAAATTTTTCCCCAGCCACATTTTCATACAACTTCTGTCCGATGCTGTTCAGATTTGCTTTGGGCATAAATGCCGACGTAGCGATATCTTTCATGGTCAGCTCATCCATGCCTTTTACCTTTAGCGGTACATTTTGCTGAACCGGATCGCGGAGCAGGCGCAACGGTTGTATGAATGCCGGATTGAAATTGTAGTCGGAAAGGCTTTGAAGAAATGCGCCGGTGTCTTTGGACGGGAAAAAATATTCGAACATCATCGTTTCGAGCCGGGCCTCACCTACTCCAAAGCGGTAACAATGATTGTTTGCATCAAGACTTACCCACCAGAATGCGTTTTTATCTGTAGTTAGTCCTTTGGCTGTTTCGAATAAAACCTGTGTGTTTTGTGCTTTGTAGCGCAGCAGTTTGATAAAGCCGATATTTAGAATGAGTCGTAATCCTTCGGTGTTATCGGTATTACTGAAAGATAGTTCGGTAGAAAAGCCTGGTGTTACTGGTGTTTTAAATTTGAAGATAAGCACACCCTGCCCGGCAATCAGGAATTTATTGGCAGCGCCGGGAGCTGATGCGCGCAGCGTCTGTGGTTGTCTGAAACGTACTTCGCGTGTAATACTCTGGTTGGGATTGGAATGTGACATAATTGGGTTATTGTGTTTAAAACAGACGATAAAGAACTAAAAAAATACACTTTTTCTTTCAGGTAGTTTTACCTGAAAGATGAGGGAATTGAATTTGAAATTGTAATTGAAAAGGAGGGGGGCTCGGAACGTGTTATCTGCAACCGGTATTTTCTTGCTGAACGAACAGGGATAAAATTCAGGCTATACCATTTTTTGTAGTTGAGAAAGAGCGAGTTGTGTAGCGCCTTTATGTTGCTGGACGTAATGCCCGGCTTTTTTTCCGGCCTGAGAAGAAAATCCGGTATCGGAGAGAATTTCGGCTAATATTTGCTTCAGCGAGTTTTCATCATTCACGGCAAAGCCGCCACCACAGCTAAGCAGCCCTAATGCTTCGTTAAATTTCTGATGTCTTGGGCCAAAAATTACGGGCACATTCCACACCGCGGCTTCGAGGGTATTGTGAATGCTTTTGCCAAAACCGCCGCCAATGTAGGCGGCTTGACCAAAGCCGTATAGTGCTGACAGCATGCCGATATTATCAACAATAAGAACGGTTGCTGAGGTTGCTGTTTGAGGCGTGGCTGCTGAAAAGCGGATGATGGAAGCAGGGGGGAGTTTTTCCTGAGCAAGCAGTTTTTCGATTTGCTGCAAATGTGTTTCGCCCAGTTCGTGCGGGGCGATGAGGAGTTTCCATTTTGAGAGTAAGTATGGTGCCAGTGCCGGGATGAGCAACTGTTCATCGGCAGGCCAGGTGCTGCCGGCCACAAACACGCTGGCATTTGCCGCAAAGGCTTCGGCTACCGGGATGCTGCGCGATTGAGCGGCAATATCAGCCACCCGGTCGAATCGCGGATCGCCACCGCGACTGAGGTGTGTAATGCCAATTCCACGCAGCAGTTTTTCCGATTGTTCATCCTGCACAAAAACGTGTGTATATCCCTGCAGCGCCTCTCTGAAAATGCCGCCCCAGGGCTTAAAAAACGCCTGCGAAGGCCTGAAAATGCCAGCTACAAGAATGTGTGGCACCTGGCGTGCGCGCAATTCATTGAGGTGATTGAGCCAGAATTCGTATTTGATGAAAATGGCCGCTTGTGGTTTTACCAGCTCTGCAAATTTCCGGGCATTGGCAGGCGTATCGGCGGGAAGGTAACAGATGATGTCGGCCCCGGTATAGTTTTTTCTTACTTCGAATCCGGAGGGGGAGAAAAAAGTGAGTAACAGCCGGTGGCCGGGCTTTTCGCGGCGCAGTGCTTCGAGAATGGGGCGGCCCTGCTCAAACTCACCAAGCGAAGCGCAATGCATCCAGATTACCGGCTCATCGCTGCCTGCGAGTTTGGCGGCAAGTTGCTGTTGCCAGTTGCGGCGGCCGTTTACCCAGAGGCGGGCTTTGGGTACAAACCATGCGGCAATGCCAATGGCTGCGCGGTAAAGCAGAATGCTAAGCGTGTACAGTGCCCGCATAAAGAAATCAGTAGTAGTAGTAATCGCGTGCCGGGCGGCGGTAAATTGGAATGTTCCAGCCCACACGTATGCCCCAGAGCAGGTCAACCCGCTGCTGCGTATCGGGCCGCATCAGATCATAATCCCACGAACGCATGCTGCGTGTGAAGCCTTGCATACATTCAATGCCAGCAAAAAAGTTAACCCGCTTCTTACGCCCCTGAAACCAGTAGCCCAGAAATTCCTGCGTAAGAAACCCGCCGGTAAGACGATCATAGCCTTTCAGGTATTGGTCGCTGAGCGGAGGCGTAAGGCTGCCGTTGTCGATGATGCGTATGCGATGCTGGATATAGCCTACACCGCCGGTAAGCATGAGGCCTGAGTTTTTATTAAGACCAAAAGCTTTCGGGAAAATTTTACCTGCAGAAATGCTGAGAGTAAATCCGCGCTGGTAAAGCTGCACATCGGAGTATTTTCCTTCTTTATTTATTACCAGTCCGTCGCTGGTGGCAATACTGTCGAGGATGCCGGTTTCTCTAAGGTTTTGTCCGAACATATAGCCCCATTGCATCCCGAACCAGTAGTTTTTTTTTGTTTTGCCCCAGAACGATGCACCTGCACTGGAATTATTGCCAAAACGCAGGGCAAGATCACCTCCGGGCATTTGTGCGGCATACGAAAAGCCGAAGCCAACACAGCTTACTGTGGAGTCTTTAACATTTTGCTGGGCCTGTGCCGCTGAAAAAGCGGTTAGTGCCATAAGCGTTAAAAGCAGGTGTCGGATCATTGTTTGTAAAGATATGCAAAAACGCATCCTGAAAGGGAAGTAAGCACCTGCGGGCGGGCGAAAATGCCTATCTTCGTGCCGTTTTCCGCAGTTGAAATAATGGCGGAAAGGTAAATCATCGTTCACGTTATTGCTACCGGCATTATGCAACAGGCAACGAAAAAAATACAAATGGTCGATTTGCTCGGCCAGTATGAACATATACAGGCAGAAATTGATGCTGCAGTTCTCGGTGTTATCCGTTCTTCGGCTTACATCAACGGGCCTGAGGTAAAAGAGTTTAAGGCCGAACTGGAAGCCTATCTCGGTGTAAAGCACGTAATTCCCTGCGCCAATGGTACCGATGCCTTGCAAATTGCCATGATGGCGCTTGGCCTCAAGCCGGGCGATGAGGTAATTACTGCCAACTTCACCTACGTAGCCACTGCCGAAGTAATTGCCCTGCTTGGCTTAACGCCGGTACTGGTTGATGTATATCCCGGCACGATGGATATTGACGTGGAAGCCATTGAGCGTGCCATTACACCCAAAACCAAAGCCATTGTACCCGTGCACCTCTTTGGTCAGTGTGCCGATATGGAACGCATAATGAAACTGGCCGAAAAGCACAACCTCTTTGTAATTGAAGATACTGCTCAGGCCATTGGTTCAGATTATACATTCAGTGACGGGCGTAAAGCCAAAGCCGGCACCATTGGTACAATTGGCTGTACATCGTTTTTCCCTTCAAAAAACTTAGGCTGCTACGGCGACGGCGGCGCCATTTATACCCACAGCGACGAGCTGGCCGATAAAATGCGCATGATTGCCAATCACGGCCAGAGCGTGCAGTATTACCACGATTCAATTGGTGTAAACTCGCGTCTCGACAGTATTCAGGCAGCCATATTGCGTATCAAGCTTCGTCATCTCGATAACTATGCTGCCGCACGTAACCGCGCAGCAGCGTGGTATGATTCGCACCTGGGCAATCATCCTAAACTCACCATTCCGGCCCGTGTTAAGCACAGCGATCATGTATTTCACCAATATACGCTTCAGCTGAAAGGCACAGATCGTCAGGCTTTCCGCGATTTTATGGCTGAGCGCGGTATTCCTACCATGATTTACTATCCGGTGCCGCTGCATTTGCAGAAAGCATACCGCGATGAGCGTTACCGCGAAGGTGATTTTCCGGTTACCGAACAACTTTGCGCTTCGGTAGTATCCCTCCCCATTCATACCGAACTCGACGAAACCACACTGCAGTTTATTACCGACAGTGTGCTTGAGTTTGTGAACCGATAACTGACACTCCTTTTACAGAACGATATGAATATTGCAGTAGTAGGCACCGGCTATGTCGGTCTGGTTACCGGCACTTGTCTGGCCGAAACCGGAAATCATGTAATCTGCGTGGACATTGATGCCGCTAAGGTGGAGAAGATGCGCAACGGTATCATTCCCATTTACGAGCCGCACCTTGATGTGCTTTTCGAACGTAACATCAAACAAAACCGGTTGCAGTTTACCACTAACCTGGAGCAGGCTATTGAAAAAGCGCAGATTATTTTTCTGGCGCTGCCCACCCCTCCGGGTGAAGACGGGTCTGCTGATCTTTCCTACGTATTGGGCGTGGCAAAACAGCTGGGTAATCTGATGAAGGAATACAAAATTGTGGTGGATAAAAGCACTGTGCCTGTAGGTACGGCCGAAAAAGTACACGCCGCCATTGCCGAAAACTGTAAAACCGATTTTGACGTGGTTTCGAATCCCGAATTTCTTCGTGAGGGATTTGCAGTAGATGATTTCCTGAAACCGGATCGTGTGGTGATTGGTACCAGCAGTGAGCGTGCCCGCAAACTCATGGAAGAGCTTTACAAGCCATACGTGCGTCAGGGCAATCCGATTATTTTCATGGACGAAAAATCGGCTGAGCTTACCAAGTATGCTGCCAATGCATTTCTGGCCACCAAGATTACATTCATGAACGAAATAGCCAACCTCTGTGAGCGTGTTGGCGCTGATGTGGATAAGGTGCGCATTGGTATTGGCTCTGACGATCGCATCGGTAAACGCTTTTTGTTTCCCGGCATTGGTTACGGCGGAAGCTGTTTTCCGAAAGATGTGCAGGCGCTTGCCCGCTCAGCTTCTGAAGTAAATCAGGAAATGCGCATTCTGGAAGCTGTAATGAGCATTAACGAAAAGCAAAAAACAATTATTCTGCCCAAGCTCAACCGTTATTTCGATGGTAACCTTAGCGGGAAGAAAATTGCCATCTGGGGCCTGGCGTTTAAGCCGGATACAGATGATATACGCGAAGCTCCGGCGCTGTACATAATTGACGAGTTGCTCAAAGCCGGCGCTTCAGTTGCTGCTTATGATCCGGAGGCAATGGATAATGTAAGCAAACAGCTGAACGGCAAAATTGAATTCGGTATGGATGAATATGCCGTGCTGCAGGGCGCTGATGCATTGGTTATCTGCACCGAGTGGAGCCTGTTTCGCACACCCGATTTTGCACGCATGAAAGGACTGCTGAAAAATGCTGCCATTTTTGATGGCCGTAATCTTTACGGACTTGATCAGATGGAAGAAAACGGATTTTATTACGCCAGCATCGGCCGCGCCGTTGTACTCAACTAAGCATTACGTATGAGCACTCACCGCAAACGTGTATTAATTACCGGTGCCGCCGGTTTTCTGGGTTCGCACCTCTGCGACCGTTTCATTGCCGAAGGGTGTCATGTAATTGGCATGGACAACCTCATTACCGGCGATCTGAAAAACATCGAACATTTGTTTCATCTTGAACAATTTGAATTTTATCATCACGATGTTTCAAAGTTTGTACATGTCCCCGGTGAGCTCGATTACATATTACACTTTGCTTCTCCCGCAAGCCCGATCGACTATCTGAAAATACCAATTCAAACGCTCAAAGTAAGCTCGCTGGGCACACATAACCTGCTTGGTCTTGCGCGGGTGAAGAAAGCGCGAATTCTGGTGGCTTCTACTTCTGAGGTTTATGGCGATCCGATGGTGCATCCGCAAACCGAAGATTACTGGGGCAATGTAAACCCGATTGGCCCGCGCGGGGTATATGATGAAGCCAAGCGATTTATGGAAGCCATGACAATGGCTTATCACACCTATCACGGCTTGGAAACACGCATTGTCCGTATTTTCAATACTTACGGGCCCCGTATGCGTTTAAACGACGGACGTGTATTGCCGGCGTTTATCGGACAGGCGCTGCGCGGCGAAGACCTTACCATTTTTGGCGACGGTACGCAAACCCGCTCGTTTTGCTATGTGGATGATCTGGTAGAAGGTATTTACCGCCTGCTGATGAGCGATTGTGCCGAACCGGTTAACGTGGGCAATCCGCAGGAAATAACCATCAGCGACTTTGCCGAAGAGATCATTAAACTCACCGGGACTTCACAAAAAGTAGTCTATCATCCGCTACCTCAGGATGATCCGAAACAACGCCAGCCCGATATTACACGTGCCCGCAACCTGCTTGGCTGGGAACCCAAAGTGGACCGTGCAGAAGGCTTGCGCCGCACGTATGCCTATTTTAAAGGTCTCAGCCACGACGAACTTTACAAAAAAGATCACCGGCAATTTGATAAAAAGTGAGCAGAGTACTTCTTACCGAAATGGCCGAAGTGACACTGCACGAGAATAATATTCTTCGGGTAAAACTTCTGGTGGACGATGAAATCACCTTAGACATGCTCAAGCGTTACAAGGCGCAGGTGTTCGAGTTTTTAGGCCCTGATCTTCGTTGTGGTGTGTTGCTCGATACACGGGATGTTTCACTTTACAGAATAAAACCGGAAGTACTGGCTTATCAGTCGGATAATGAATTTTCGAAATTTCAGACCGGTATGGCAGTGATTGTCAATAATCGTGTGGTGAAACAACTTTTTGCAATGTACAACCTGATGTACAGGCCTACTGTAATTACTAAGGTTTTCCGTGACGAAGAAACCGCCATTGATTGGTTGACGAGTTTGTAATTCTGCATGTAATTAATTTTTCAAGGTATTTCAGTTGGGTTGATGTTCTTGTTTTCATCATCTTTGTATGAAAATAAAAATCTCCCATTACCAATGACTAATTCCGGGCATGCTGTTTTTCGAGCTGTTTTTGCTGATGTAAAGACAGAAGAGAACGGATTGTTACATGTTCAGGTGAAATTTGAGGGTGAACTCACCAGAGAAATGCTGCTCGAACATAAACAGATTATTTTCGAGCGCACCCGTCACGTTATCGCTGCAGGCGAAAAACTAGGTGTGTTATTTGATGTCAGGCAGATTTCGGTGCTGAAAATTCCGCAAACGGTAATGAAAGAAAACGCCACAGAAGATCCGTTTCTTGAGCTACAGAAAGGGGTTGCTTTATTGGTAAATTCCAAACTTTTTCAGCAAATAGCTACTTTTTACATTCGCATTTACAGGCCTTCAGTGGCCACGCGTGTTTTTACCGATGAAGCAAATGCCCGTCAATGGTTACTGAACCTCTAATCTTTCCTCCAATTTTCTTCAGTCCCTTTTTTGCAGCTTGTTTCCGGTCTGAATGTCGTCCCGGCGTTCCCAGTGAAAATTTTATCGGTGGTTTTTGTTAGCTAATCGAAATAATACGCTCACCGGGGAGTTGCGGTTATACTTTTGCGCCATAAAATGTCCCCCATGATACCTAAGGTTACAATGAAAAGCATTGACATTCAGACAAAAGAGCATTCGGCAGGTACACTAGGGATTGTGTTGAATTTCGACGAAGAACTAACACCGGATTTTGCCGAATTTTTGGGGCGGGAAGTGTCGGAGCGGGTAAGGCCGGCTTATTCCGGACTGCTGATCGAAACGGGCGATACACTTTTTCTGACCATTGATAATGTGGTGGTTCAGAATCTGATTCACCAGCTTGCGTTGCAACAATTTACCCGTGGAGTAGCTGTGGTAAGCCAAAGCCGAATCACCCGTCAATTGTTGAGCGGGGTTCTTTTACGGAGCATTACTCCCGTGCCGATCAGGGTTTTTTCAGACACGATTTCTGCATTTGACTGGCTTGAAAACCGGACCCTACTCTTTCAATAGTCGGTGCGTTCTTTGCGCTGGTCGATTGATAATTGTCAGCAATCGAACTGTATTGAAAACCGCAGGAAAAGGAATTGAATTTGATAAGGGTAGGCAATGAGGCGAAATCAACAAGCTAAGGATATACCCACATTTTATACAGATATGGCCGAAGTCAGTGTAACCGGTGGCATACTAATGGTCAGAATACTGGATGAGCAGCCGGATAAAGAAGCCATTGTAAGGCATTGCCGCATATTAAACGGAAAGCTGAACGGGGTAAATTATCCGGCAATACTTGATTTGCGTTATCTTGAGAATATAGCTGATCTCAAAATCGATGATTTTCTTTGCTTTGAGAAAGCTGTTTCATCGGAAGTGATAATCTTGGTAAGGACAGCTGCAAAGGCGTCTGGATGTAGTATTTTCACGGTTTGTGAAAATGAAAGTGATGCCATTGGCAGGCTCCGAAAATCTGTGCAATTTGACTGAACTATGCAGGAACTGATTTACAATGAGCACGCATTTGTTGTGAAGGGTAGTTATTCATCGCTGATGGCTAATGTAACCTGCTATGAAAACCGGCTGTTGCATGTAAAAGTGGTGCTTGATGCGGAGCTTACGCTGGATATTATTAAGGCACATAATCAGATGTCTGTTGAGTATCTGGGAGAATGCGTTTTTGATGTGTTGTTTGATATACAGGATGTTTCGTTGTTCAGGGTGCCCAATAAGGTGTTGCGCTACTGGGCCGAGCCCAATGAATACAGCCAATACGTGGGTAAAATGGCGATATTGGTAAAAAGCAAACCACATATGCAGCTGGCTAATTTTTACATCCGTTTTTTCAGGCCGGTGAACCCGAGTCGTTTTTTTACTGAAAAGGACAAAGCACTGAGCTGGATTTATGGCGGTTAAATAGCATTCTTTTGTGCTGAAAACGCCTATCTTTGAACCTCTTTGGTAAACTATGGAAAAAGAATGGTATGCCCACCCCACAGCCGTTATTGATGAAGGTTGTGTAATTGGCAAGGGATCCAAAATCTGGCATTTCTCGCATCTTATGCCCGGCTGTGTGCTGGGCGAAAACTGCAACATCGGACAGAACGTGGTGATTTCGCCTGAAGTAATTCTGGGGCGGAATGTGAAAGTGCAGAACAACGTTTCCATTTACACGGGTGTAAGCTGTGATGATGATGTGTTTTTGGGCCCTTCGTGCGTTTTCACCAATGTGGTTAATCCGCGCAGTGCAGTTAACCGCCGCGGACAGTATTCGAAAACCCACGTGGGGCGCGGCGCCAGTATCGGGGCTAATGCCACGATTGTGTGCGGCCATGATATCGGCGAGTTTGCTTTTATCGGCGCAGGTGCGGTAGTTACCAAAACTGTTCCGGCTTATGCGCTGGTAGTGGGTAACCCTGCACGGCAAATGGGCTGGATGAGCGAATATGGCCACCGCCTTGAATTTAACACCGAGGGGATTGCTGTTTGTCCGGAAAGCGATGAACCGTACAAACTCGAAAACGGCGCCGTGCGCAAACTGGGAAAAGCCTTATGAGTGAACCAATAAAATTTGCCGTAGTAGGCCAGGGGCATATCGGAAAACGCCATGCCGAAATGGTGCGCCGAAATCCTGATACCCGCCTGGTGGCCGTGTGCGATGTAATGCCGAAAGAACAACTGGGGCTTGCCGGCATTGAAGAACCCTGCTATCAGTCGATAGACGATTTGCTTGCCGCACATCCCGATGTGGAAGTTGTGAACGTGTGTACACCCAATGGTTTGCATTCCTCACATGCACTCAAAGCACTTTCGGCCGGCCGCCATGTAGTGGTGGAAAAACCAATGGCGCTGTCGCGCCGCGACTGTGAGCAGATCATTCACACTGCGCTCGACAAGCATAAACAGGTTTTCTGCGTGATGCAAAACCGGTATTCGCCACCATCCGTGTGGATGAAAGACGTGGTGGAAAACAAGATTATTGGTGATGTGTATATGGTGCAGCTAAACTGCTACTGGAACCGCGATGCCCGCTATTACAAAGCCGGCTCATGGAAAGGCAAGCAGGATCTTGACGGCGGCACCCTGTTTACACAGTTCTCGCATTGGATTGATTTGCTCTACTGGCTTTTCGGCGATATCGACAATATACAGGCCCGCTTTGCCGATTTCAATCATGCCGGGCTTACCGAGTTTGAAGATTCGGGTTTTGTAAGTTTCCGTTTCGTAAACGGCGGTATGGGCTGCATCAACTTTTCTACTGCGGTTTGGGACACCAACCTCGAAAGCAGTATTACTGTGGTAGGCAGCAAAGGCAGTGTAAAAGTAGGCGGTCAGTATATGGATAAAGTAGAATACTGCCATATTGATGGCTATACATTGCCCGAACTCGCGCCCACCAATCCGGCCAACGACTACGGGTCATACAAGGGCTCTGCCAACAACCACCATTACGTAATTCAGAATGTGGTTGATGCGCTTCGCGGGAAAACGTCTATTACTACCAATGCACTCGAAGGCCTTAAAGTGGTAGATATGATAGAACGCATTTATGCCCTGCGCGGGACCGACCGTAAATCCTGATTTTAATGAGCAACACCATGAGCATTTATAACGATATTCTGAATAAAAAAGCCAAAGTAGCCGTAATTGGTCTTGGTTATGTGGGCCTTCCCATTGCCCTTGCTTTTGCGCGTAAGGTAAAAGTGATCGGCTTCGACATTAACGCCTCACGTGTGGCGATGATGAAGAAGGGCGTTGATCCCAGCAATGAACTTGCCAAAGAAGATTTCAAAGGCTGTGACATAGAGTTTACTGCCTCGCCCGATAAACTGCGGGAAGCACAGTTTTTTATCATTGCTGTGCCCACGCCTATTGACGAACACAATCTTCCCGACCTCAAGCCGCTCATCGGAGCTTCAAACACGGTTGGTAAAGTGCTCAAGAAAGGTGATTATGTAGTGTATGAGTCCACGGTTTATCCAGGATGTACTGAGGAAGACTGTATTCCGATTCTTGAACGTGAATCGAAGCTGAAATTCAAAACGGATTTCAAAGTGGGTTACTCGCCTGAGCGTATTAATCCGGGCGATAAAGAGCATACCATTACCAAAATTCTTAAAGTGGTATCGGGTTGTGACAAGGAAAGCCTTGATAATATTGCAAAGGTTTACGAAATTATTGTAGAGCCGGGTACACACCGTGCTCCCAGTATCAAAGCTGCTGAGGCCGCCAAGATTATTGAGAACACCCAGCGCGACGTGAATATTGCACTGATGAATGAGCTCTCGATTATTTTCGGGCGTATGGGGATTAATACGTATGATGTACTTGAAGCCGCCGGCACCAAGTGGAACTTTCTGAAATTTTCGCCCGGGCTTGTGGGCGGGCATTGTATAGGAGTGGATCCTTACTACCTCACATACAAAGCGGAAGCGCTGGGCTATCATGCCCGTGTAATTAATTCGGGACGATATGTAAACGACTCGATGGGTTACTATGTGGCCAAGAACACGGTTAAAAAAATTATTGCAGCCGGTAAAAATATTTCAAAGTCGAAAGTGCTTGTAATGGGCGCCACGTTTAAGGAAGACGTGAGCGACATCCGCAATTCGAAAGTGGCTGATATTGTAAAAGAGCTTAAATCGTTTGGGGTAACCGTACATGTGGCCGATCCTCATGCCGATAGTGAAGAATTGAAACATGAATACGGTTTCGGACTGAACAAAACCGGCAAAGGCTACGATGGCGTTATTCTGGCAGTAAGTCATAAGGAGTATAAAAACCTTGATGAAAAGTATTTTGCATCACTGCTTTCGCCCAAAGGGGTTGTGGTAGATGTGAAAGGTATGCTGCGCGGGAAAATCCGCAAACTCAATTACTGGAGCTTGTAACAAAAAATAAGTCACGGAAATGAAAAACGTACTTGTTACCGGAGGAGCCGGATTTATCGGGTCGCATGTAGTTAGAAGGCTGGCGAATGCCTATCCTGATTATCATATTGTAAATCTGGATAAACTCACTTATGCCGGAAACCTTGCCAACCTGAAAGATGTGGAAGGCCGCACAAACTACACCTTTGTGCGTGGCGATATTGTTGACGGTGCTTTTGTGCAGGAATTATTTGCCAAGTACGATTTCAGTTTTGTGGTTCACCTTGCGGCTGAGTCGCATGTGGACCGGTCAATCTCAAACCCCATTGAGTTTGTAATGACCAATGTGGTAGGTACGGTTAATTTGCTGAATGCGGCCAAACATCACTGGCAGGGCAATTACGAAGGCCGCCGGTTCTATCATGTTTCTACCGATGAGGTGTACGGCTCGCTTGGCGATACCGGTATGTTTACCGAAGAAACCCGCTACGACCCGCACAGTCCTTATTCGGCATCCAAAGCAAGCTCCGATCATTTCGTGCGTGCTTATCACGATACCTATCAGCTTCCGGTGGTGCTTTCAAATTGCTCCAACAATTACGGCTCACATCATTTCCCCGAAAAACTCATTCCGCTTGCCATTCACAATATTGTAAACCGCCGGCCCATTCCGGTTTACGGCACCGGCGAAAATGTGCGCGACTGGCTTTGGGTTGAAGATCATGCCCGCGCCATTGACGTAATTCTGCACAAAGGTAAACTGGGCGAAACCTACAACATTGGCGGCCACAATGAGTGGAAGAATATTGATCTGATACGTTTGCTTTGCAGTTTGCTTGATAAGAAACTCAACCGCAAAGAAGGCGAATCGGCCAGTCTGATTACGTTTGTAAAAGACCGTGCCGGGCATGATATGCGATATGCTATTGACGCGTCGAAACTGAAAGACGAACTTGGCTGGGTGCCCAGCGTAACGTTTGAAGAAGGCCTCGATAAAACGGTTGACTGGTATCTTGCCAATCACGATTGGTTGCAAAATGTGACCTCGGGCGATTACATGAATTACTATGAGCAGCAGTATGTAAAGCGTTAAACGTTTCGTACTACATGAAAAGCGACAACAGGTGAATTCCTGTTGTCGCTTTTTATTTTGGTTATTTCGAGCTGGCCGAAAGTATAAACTGAATTTTCATTTCGTTTTTAATGGCCTGGTCGCCGAGGCCGCTGAAGAAGGAGGATGAATTGTATTTCACACCCCATCTGGTACGGTCTATGATAACTACGGCGAGTAGTTGGGTAAGCCCCGGATAGTTCATTACGCGGGCATTAAATGTAATCGGCTGTGTATTTCCGCAGAGCGTGAGGTTTCCGCTAAGCCGGCAGGAATCATTGTTTAATGCTTCAGATTGGCTGAGTACGAAGCGGGCTTCGGGAAATTTTCCGGTATTGAAAAAGTCGGGGCTTTTGAGGTGGCTGAGCAGGTCGGTGTTGGAGTGATTCATTGCCTGCATATTCATCACGAGTTCGCCTTTTACGGGCAGGTTGCCGTTGAAGCTGCACCAGCCGCTTTTTACAGGTAAGCTGCCCGTGAGGCTGTAGTCGCCCACTTCGCCGTAGCCGGTCCAGATGGCGGTGCTTTTGGCGGGATCGAAAGAGCTCGCGGCAGTGTCGTTTGCCCCGGCGGGTGCAAGTGTGGCTTCGGTTTCGATAAGTGCGGTGCCCTTGTAACGTTTGCCGTTTTGATCTTCGGCAATGTAGAACCACAAGGCATCGCCGCCGGTTAACACTTCCTGCCGGCGCCAGCTGGCCGGGTCAATGTAGGTAACGCCGGCTTTGAGTATGGCACCGGGGCAGTTGTAGGTTTTGGCAAATTCGTCGGGCGTCATGGTGATGCGCAGGTACCAGCCTTCATCGGTATATACATAGCTGCCATACTCAATGAGTTTGAGGTCGCCTGCAACGGCTGTAACGGAGGTGTTGTGTTTCCAGATATACATGCCGTTTTCGAACACCGCCGGCGTGGGATTCGGATCATGTCCGCCGATAAGGCCAACCGGCAGGCCGCGAAGTTTTTTGGGGAGGAGCCGGTTTGGTTCGGTATCGGTGGTGTCGATGCCGGGATTTTTGGCTGTGGTTTTTGGTTGGAGACTATCGCCGCAGGCATTAAAAAGCAGTGAGGCAAAAAGCAGGGCGGAGGAGAAAATGAGTTTCATTTCGGTTGCTGATTTAGGGTGAATGACCGTGGCAAAGGTGCAATGCCCGCAAACAGCAATCGCCTCAGAACAGGATCTGAGGCTTTGGGCTAATTGTCTGATAATGAATAATCAGGAAT
Source organism: Bacteroidota bacterium (assembly GCA_020402865.1). Taxonomy (NCBI): domain Bacteria; kingdom Pseudomonadati; phylum Bacteroidota; species Bacteroidota bacterium. Next base: position 24,305 of record JADBYT010000026.1, read on the forward strand.
GAATTGAGACGAATTCGCCCGGCGTTTTTCCGGTTTGCGCGCGGAAAACACGGTTAAATGTGGCCTTTGAATTGAAGCCGGCATCGAGCGCGATGGCCAGCAGTGTATGTTGTTTGTGCTGCCCGTTTTCGATTTGCCGCATTACCTCTTTTACCCGGTATGCATTAACAAATGCCTGAAAGGTTTGCCCGGTGCCACGGTTAATGGTGGAAGAAACCAGTTTGGCCGGCTGGTTAAGTTGCCGCGCCAGTTGATAAAGTGATAATTCGGGATTGAGAAACGGTTTTTCGGTTTCCATCAGGCTGATGATTCCGGCCAGCAGTTCTTCATTGACCCGCAGCGGTTCGGTTTTATCTGCAGCCGGAATATCCATATCCACCACCAACCCCGGCTCATCTTCCAAAAGCTGCGGCAACGTTTCAGTTTGCACATGTGTGTGTATTACCGAAATCTGGTTTTGTCTGATACTGAACCAGCACACACCGAGCAACATAATTCCCTTTACAAGATCAGAAGGAAGAATAATACTGTTTATTCCGGTAATTTGCTGCGCAATGCGCCAGCCGGCACCGGCTACCAACAGCAGGAAAACCCCGGTTAACAGTTTGCGTAATGCGGAAAGCGAAATCTTATCTGTATCCGAAAACTGGTTTTCCACCCGCTTTTTCCAACGCACCAGCTGTAATAGCGATAAAATGAGGTAGCCGGTAAGCTGTAACTGATAAATCCAGAAATACACCTGATTCCAATACCATTCAATTTTCTGCCAGAGCTGCCATTTGGCCTCCACATCAAGCGAAAAAGCATAGCATTCGAACAGAAACACGAAAGCAACCGGCAGCAGATGAAAGGCAATGAACAGCTTTTTGCCACCGGTAAGTTTATGCACATACCACCAAAGCAGCGGCCCGATTGCAAAACGCAGACTTACGGGCAAGAAGTACAGTTGCGGATTTGCATCATACACACCACCCGCCAGCAAGAGATTATGAAACAGGCCGCCCGCCACAACCAGCTGCACCGCGGCAAGAATACGGTTTGCTGCTTTATTGCTTTTGTTTAAAAGGAGCACAGGTACCGAGAGTAAACCGGCGGCAATTACAAGAAGTAAAAAAACAGTTTCTGTATGTAAGGATAATGTCATGTGCGGCCAAATTACTCATACCATCCGAATTAATATACACCCTACCCGCACGTGTAAGGCTGAACGTCTGTTGAAAAGTAAACAGCCTTAAAATTGGAGCAGATATGAAATTTGAAATACTTTCGCGGCCTTGAATTGAATCGTACAATTTATTTTTTACTTGTTTATCACTTGAAAAGATGGTTACTCAAAGACGAAAGATGCACAGCGAGACGAAAAAATAATCCATTGTAAATTATTGGGTTAGGCCTTAAGGGCTGAGGAAAGAGTGTTGAATTTTTAAAAAAAATTGTTTCCTTATGGGGAAACTTGTAATTTTATGGAGAAAAGGAAGTTCAGGGTGGAGTTTCTGGATGAAGCTGCCTCATTTTTGGAATCTTTGGACAGGAAGGCGCGGGCAAAGATTATTTACAACATTACAAAAGCGCAGTATGCAAACGACCAGGAATTATTTAAAAAGCTAACGGATGAAGTCTGGGAGTTCAGAACACTGTATAACCAAACCTGCTACCGGATGTTTGCCTTCTGGGATAAGCGAAACGGGACAGATACGGTGGTTATTGCTACACACGGCATGGTAAAGAAAACAATGAAAGTGCCCGGTGGAGAAATAGACAGGACTGTGCGCTGGATGCGTGTTTATTTTGAGAAGAATAAATAACACGTACAGATTCTGCACAATAACTAAGAATGACAGTTTGAATTAACTATACATTGAAATGGCAAAATTGAAAACTCATACCCTCGAAGCAATTACCGATAAATATATTGGTAAGCGGGGCACTGTGCGTCGTGAAGTATTCGAATACGAGCTTCGTCTTGATCTGCTTGGTCAGGCGGTGCGCGATGCGCGTAAAAAGCGCAATCTTACACAGGAAGAACTCGGGCGTCTGGTGGGCGTGCAAAAGGCACAGATTTCGAAAATTGAAAACAGTACGAAGGATGTGCGTCTGGAAACGATTATGAAAGTATTTGCTGCATTGGATGCTCAGGTGAGTTTTGTGGTGAAACTGGCCTGATTTTCAGCACAGAAACTTATTCACACGGTGTTGATTTTTACTTGTGCGGCGGCGGGCTCCGGGCGCTTACCTTTGCGGCTCAACCATATTCATTTTACATGTCATCAGAAGTTTTAGACCGCCTGCTGATCCGTAAGCTGGCTGCGCAGATGGGTGTGCAGCCGGGGCAGGTAAGCGCCACAGTTACCTTGCTTGATGAGGGTGCCACAGTACCTTTTGTTTCGCGCTACCGGAAGGAGATGACGGGCAGTCTCGACGAAGTGCAGATTGCGGCTGTGCGCGATGGTATTGCACTTTTGCGCAGTACCGAACAGCGCCGCGCATTTATTCTCGAAACCATAGAAGGGCAGGGGAAACTTACTGATGAACTTCGCGGCAAAATTGAAGCGGCAGAAACCATGCTTCAGCTTGAAGATTTATATCTGCCTTACAAGCCCAAGCGCAAAACACGTGCTACCGTGGCCCGCGAAAAAGGGCTGGAGCCGCTGGCGCTGATGCTGCTTGAGCAAACCAATTTTGATGTGGATGCCGAAGCCGCAAAGTATATTGATGCTTCAAAAGAGGTGAACGACTCAGATGAGGCGCTGGACGGTGCACGTGATATTCTTGCCGAGATGTTCAGCGAAGATGCTTCGGCGCGCGAAAGTTTGCGTAAACTTTTCCGCGAGGAGGCACTGGTCCGAAGCCGTGTGGTAGCAGGCAAAGAGGAAGCCGGCGAAAAATTCCGCGACTATTTCGAGTGGGATGAAAAACTCATGCAGTGCCCCTCGCACCGTATGCTGGCCATGCGTCGCGGCGAAAACGAAGGCGTGCTCATGCTTGATATTGCGCCCGATGCCGACCACGCCATCGAACTGCTTGAAAAGCTGTTTGTGAAAGCACGCAACAAAGCGGCCGATCATGTAAAAGCGGCTATCAGCGGCTCATACAAACGCCTGCTTCAACCCTCGCTCGAAACCGAATTCCGTCAGCTTACCAAAGAAGCGGCCGACATCAAAGCCATTGAAGTGTTTGCGCAAAACCTGCGCGAACTGCTGCTGGCCTCGCCGCTGGGGCAAAAAGCCATTCTTGCCATCGACCCCGGCTTCCGCACAGGCTGCAAAGTAGTGGCGCTCGACCGGCAGGGCAAGCTGCTCGATAATGATGTAATCTTCCCGCATCAGTCGCAACGCGAAAAACAGGAAGCGGAAGACACACTCTTCCGCATGCTGGCCAAACATAATATCGAAGCCATTGCCATTGGCAACGGCACCGCCGGCCGCGAAACCGAAGAGTTTGTGCGAAGCATTGCCGAACTGCCCAAAGAAATTGCGGTGGTAATGGTAAACGAAAGCGGCGCATCCATTTACTCGGCGTCTGATGTGGCCCGCGAAGAATTTCCCACATACGACGTTACCGTGCGCGGAGCCGTGTCTATTGGCCGCCGTCTGGCCGATCCGCTGGCCGAACTCGTGAAGATTGATCCAAAGTCAATTGGCGTGGGGCAATATCAGCACGATGTGGATCAGCCCATGCTGAAGAAGAAACTCGACGAAGTGGTGGAAAGCTGTGTAAACGGCGTGGGCGTAGAGCTTAACACCGCCAGCAAACAGCTTCTGGCCTACGTATCGGGCATTGGTTCGGCGCTGGCTAAAAATATTGTGGAATACCGCAATGAAAACGGCCCGTTCCGCTCACGCAAAGACCTGCTTGATGTGCCGCGCCTCGGCGAAAAAGCTTTTGAGCAGGCAGCCGGCTTTTTACGCATACGCGGCGGCAAACATCCGCTCGACAGCTCGGCGGTGCATCCTGAGTCGTACCACATTGTAGAGCAAATGGCCAAAGACCTCGGCTGCGAACTTGCTGATTTGCTCGGTGATAAAGAGCTGCGCAAAAAAATCGAGCTCAAAAAGTATGTAAGCGATACCGTAGGACTTCCTACTCTCACCGACATCATCGCCGAGCTTGACAAACCCGGCCGCGATCCGCGCAAAGAATTTGAAGTGTTCAAATTTGAAGAAGGTGTGAGCGAAATCAAACACCTGCGCGAAGGTATGCGCCTGCCCGGTATCGTAACCAACGTCACCAACTTCGGGGCGTTTGTAGATATTGGCGTGCATCAGGACGGGCTTGTACACATCAGCCAGCTGGCAGATACGTTTGTGGACGATCCGAACCGTGTGGTGAAAGCCGGTCAGAAAGTGATGGTGACTGTGGTGGAGGTTGATGAAAAACGCAAACGTATTGCGCTGTCAATGAAAGGCGAAAAGCCGGCAGCTAAATCACCTCCCGCAAAACCGCAAATCAAACAAACACCTCCACCTGCCGGGAAGAAAAAAGACAAGGGCAACGACTGGCAGGATCAGCTGGAAGCGCTGAAGAATAAGTTTAAATAACACAAAGCGGAGCAAGTCTCCGCTTTTTTTATTGCACAATGAATTTGTGATTAGTTTGCAAGCCCGATGAATAGGTTATCGTAGCCACATAGTGGCCCGGAGGAAGCGCGTTCAGGCTGAGTTCGGTTGCGTTTGTTCCGTTTATACGTGCTGTGTTTACAACACGGCCTGAAATGTCGCGGAGGGTAATTGCAGAAAGTGTTTCGTTTGAGCGTATGTAAATTACATCGGTTGCGGGAACCGGGTAAATTAGCGTATGTGGTGTGATGGAATACGCCTGATGGCTAAAGCCGGTATAAAATGTACTTCGTGCAAGACCAATATCCCACGAGTAATTGGTGAGATTGGGAAACACGGTGCTGTCGCGTCCGGTGTAATACATGAACAACTCGCCGGTTTGAGCATTGTACATTACGCCCGGATGTGCAGCCCAGTAGCGATCCCAGCTGCCCGGACCGCCAAGCGGTAATACAGGGTTGCCCACATATTTAATCCAGTTAATGCCATCAGTAGAATGAGCCAGACCGGTAGTGAAATTTTCAATTGTCCAGCTGTTAATCATCGAATACCACATGTAATATTGGTTGCCGATTTTGAGTACTGACGGTTCGGCCACGGCAGCCGAATCGGGGCTGTAGCCTGCACCCGCAACCAGCACAGGATTGGGATATTTTGTCCAGTTAATCCCATCGGTAGAGGTGGCGTAACCGATGTTTCCCTTTCCGTCGGTAGGCTGATTGTTTGGGTAGCCATCGGGTGAGGCGAACCAGAGCTTGAGTGTATCCCCATCGCGCAGCACACTTACGTTTGAAATAAGCAGGTTGTTCCAGTCGCTTGCTGTTCCGGCGGTGAGCACGGGATTTCCGGCATACTTTGTCCAGTTTATTCCGTTGGGTGAAGTGGCGTAGCAAATTTTGTAATTCCCTGCACTGAGCGATGTGTCGTTCTGTTTTCCGGCATACCACATGCGGTATCGTTCGGCGGGAGGTGCGGCAGTATCATAAATTACATTGGCGGTTTCCACGCCCCAGTGGTCGGGCGCATTTACGTTGCTGCTGCTGCGGTCGAGCACCGGATTGGCTGCAAATTCATTCCAGCTTATACCATCCAGCGACCAGGCATAGCCGATTCGGACATGTACCACAGTATCACCGGGCGAAAGCCAGCCAGCCCCTGAATACCAGAGTTTAAACGTGTCATTGACAAGCAACGCACAGGCATCGGCTGTGGCCACGCCATCCCAGTTCGGGTACACCGCTGAGCGGGGCAGCACAGGCAGGGCCTGTTTTATCCAGTTAAACTGAGCCTGCAAGGCCAGTGAAACCATACAAAGTAAACAGACGAAAACCGGCTTCATGTTCACAATTTACAAATCATTTATTCAAACTCACCGCAAACATTTCTCCTATCTTTATCCACATACCCTTAACGTTTGCCGATGAACTTTTTCAGCCGCATATTCAGCAAACCGGATCCGGTAATTGCAGCCGATTTATCAATAGTTGGTGTGGACATGCATTCGCACTTTATTCCGGGTATTGATGACGGAGCCAAAACAATGGAAGATACGCTTCAGATGTTGCGCGGCATGCAGGAGTTTGGTTACCGCAAAGTAATTACCACGCCGCACATCATGAGCGATTTTTTCCGCAATACGCCCGAAATAATTCTTGGCGGACTTGAGCATGTGCGAAAGGCTGCGGCTGCAGATGGATTAAGTCTGGAGATTGATGCCGCGGCAGAGTATTACGATGATTTTGACCTCGACAAAAAATTAGATCAGGAAAAACTGCTTACGTTCGGTGGCAATTACCTGCTGTTTGAAGTATCGTACCTCAATGAGCCGCAGAATATAAACAGTTTGATTTTTCGGTTCATTACAAACGGTTATAAGCCGGTACTGGCTCATCCCGAACGTTATCCGTTCTGGTACCGCCGGCTTGATGTGTTTGAGGAGATGAAAGAAAAAGGCGTATTGCTTCAGCTGAACATCAATTCGCTCACCGGGCATTATTCGCCCGATGCAAAAAAAGTAGCCGAGCATCTGATAGATAAAAACATGGTTGATTTTCTCGGCAGCGATTGTCATCATGCCGGGCACCAGCAACTCATGCAGCGCGCCGTGCGCACCAAAGCGTTACACAAACTGCTGGGCAGCGGTCTGCTGCGCAACAACCAGCTTTAAAACCAGATCAGTCTTTCTTTCCGGCACGTTTCTGAATTTCTTCCGATGCACTCTTGTATTGTGTTTTGCGAGCCGCTTTAGCATTGCCAAAATTATAGCTCACCCGCAGCATCACCCGACGAGATTCCTGTTTGTTGATGAGAAATACATTTTGATTCTGATAATTTACCCGAACACGGGTATTTGAAGTATAGAGAATGTCGCTTGCATTCAAACTCGCATTGAGTTTTTTATTGAAGAATGATTTTGAAACACCAATATCAAGATAACCCTGACGCTCAACCTCAAACATTCCATACAACAATCCGGTTTGTAGAAATCCTGAAACCTGGACTTTCCATTCGTTTGGCAGTGAAATAGTATGTTGTTGGTAAAAATTCCACATTACACTTTGATTGTTCAGTACTCCGCCAAAAAGCTGTGATTGATAATCAAGATAAACACATGATACATTATTTTCAATTATCCACGACTTACCGATTGGTACACCAAACCCGAGATTTGCCCAGGCATTGGTAACCTGATTAAGGTTTGTGGTAGTTTGAAATGTAGCACCGGTTGAATCATTTTGATCAGTCACATCCATTATGCCATCGAACGTTCTGCTTGCTCCTACAGTAGTAAAAATGAAATCCATAAAACTATGTGTGGCTTCAACCGTATGCGCAATTTCGGGTTGGAGGTACGGATTACCGACACGGTAAGTAAATTGATCGAGATAGTACAGGAACGGATTCAGGTTTTCGTAATCCGGCCGGTTAATGCGGCGGTTGTAGGAAAAGTTAACCGTGTTTTTGTCATTAAACTTATGGGTAAAATACAAGCTTGGAAAGAGTTGTGTATAGGTACGCTTCAGATTTTGTCCGGTAGTGGGCGATTGTCCGTCGGCAGTAGTTTGTTCTACCCGCAATCCGACCTGGATTTGAGTTTTCCCGAAATCGGCAGCACCTTGCGCATAGGCCGCATTTATCTGCTCTTTATAAATAAACCGGTTTGAGCGGGTCGTGTCGTTTTTCCAGCTTCCGTTATCATAAATATCAAATAAAAGATTGTTATCGGTTTCCACAAAGCTACTCTTCAGGCCGGTTTCAATTTTATATTTTTTGCCAATCGGATGTGTGTAATCAACTTGCGCCACGTAAATGTTAATATCGGTTTCGGCCAGGTTTTGCTGATAAAAAGGTAACCCGATTTCATTTCCCGAATTACCATAAAAGTGAGAGTTGAAATCAGCATGTCCGTAATTCCTGTATCCCAATATATCAGCACTGACATTAAGTTCACGACCTGTTGTATCGAATACATGATTGTACCACAAACCTCCGCGTAAATTGAAGTTTCTGTCGTACATATTGTTCAGCTGCTTCAATACAAAAGCCGAGTCCTGATTCTCTAATGAAATGTTGGTAACGTTGTCTGTAATGTCGGTTCCGAAGAAATGATTTGTACTTAACTGGATGCCAAAAGTATTTGCATCATTGGGTTTGAAGTCGAAACCTGTTGTAATTGCATGTGAAAAAGGTTTGTTCTTTTCGGCTGAGTTTTGTTCAAACAATGTTACATCGTTATCATACGGTACAGTGCGTTTGATATAGGTTGAATCTAAGCTGTTCCAGTTTGCAAAATCATACCGGGCATAGAAGTTTGCTTTGGGCATTCCGTAATTCATGGAAAAGCCTGCAGTCTCTTTAAGTACGCGGCCATATCCGGTACCTACGCGAACCCGTCCGTTCAACCCTTGCTGAGTCCCTTTTTTTGTTACAATATTAAGTATGCCGGAGTTCCCTTCGGCATCATACTTTGAAGAAGGATTGGTAATAATTTCCACGCGCGACACATCGGCGGCGGGCATATTTTCGAGGAACTGTTTGAGCTGATCGCCAGCCAGATAAGTGGGTTTCCCATCTACATATACCTGTACCCCTGAGCGTCCTTTCATGGTAATCACTCCGTTTTGATTAACGGTAACGCCCGGCACTTTCTGAATCAGGTCGAACACGGTGCCGCTCATTCGTACTGGGCTGTTCTCTACATTCATGATCAGCATGTCGGCCTTTTGTACAAACAGTGGTTGTATGGCAGTTACGGTTACTTCATTCATATTCACTGCAGCACTGAGTGTAATGGCCGGAATGTTTATTTCGGGCGTGGCCGCCTCCACCTCAAAAGGGCCATACCAGTTTTTGGCATAGCCGGTGAGCATTGTAGTGAGCAGAAATTTCCCCGGTGCGATACCTTCCATCGCAAAACTCCCGTCGGCAGCCACAATAGCACCTTTTACAAGTGATGAATCGTTGGCACTGAGCAGGGTAACTACGGCAAACTCGGCTGGTTGCTGTTCGGCGGTTTGGACTGTCCCTTTAAGTGTAGTGCCGTTTAAGGCGCCAAAAGCCTGTACATTTAAAAAGCACAGTGATAATAGGAGGAAAACTGATTTCATGTGTGTGCGTTTGGGAAAACGTGAATCAGCGGCCGCATGTTAGTTACACTCAGGCCGCTGTTTCATGAGACGCACAAAGATTGACAGATGTTACAGCTAAATAAAGAAAAATTATGTTAACGGTTTTCAAATTGTACAGGTGGCGCAATTCAACAGAAATAGCCATTGCCTGCATTTGATTTTCCTTTCAGGCTGCCCTTTTATAAACCCCCGCGTTGCAGAATATCGTCGGCTGTGCCTTTATACAATGACCGCCGCGCTGCTTTTTCATTGCCAAATGTCCAGGTTAAACGTGCCAGCACGTAGTTGTTCTCATAGCGGCTGGCAATGAAGGTGTCCTGATTCATATATGTAGAGTAAGCACGGGGAAAGTTTGTAACGAAGATATCATTGGCATTTATGGTAAGACTGAGTTTGTTTTTCAGAAAAGAAGTAGAGAGCCCTGCATTAACTCCGCCCCTTGTTTTTACGTAATAGGTGCCGTATTGTATGGGTGTACTGAGTGAGCCTGAAAGCTGAAGTTTGATGTTAAATGGTAATACGAATGTTTGCTGCACATTGAAGTTCCACATGCTGCTTTCCACATCAAGTGTTCCGCCAAACAGCTCAGACTGAAAAGAAAACCAGTTAAACGAAACGGTGCCTTCCACCATCCAGAATTTGGCAATGGGTAGTCCGGCACTCATACTCATATAGGCATTGTTTATAGTTTGGAGGTTTGAGGTGGTTAAAATGATGGTAAGCAGTGAATCATTCTGTCGGCAGCTTCGGATATGCCATTTAAGGTATGACTCAGGCCAACTGATGTGAACAGAAATTCGTTGAAACTGTGACTGATTTCGCCGTTCCATGAGGTTTCGGGTTGTAGAAACGGGTTGCCCACACGGTAAGTGTATTGGTCGAGATACATCCGGAAGGGATTCAGATCATCATACTCAGGCCGGTTGATACGGCGGGTAAGCGAATAGGTGATGTTGTGTTTTTCGTTGAGGGTATGTGTAAGAAAAATACTTGGAAAAAGATTACCATACTTACGTGTCTGCCGCTCACCGGTAGTTGGTGAATTAGCGTCGGTTTGGGTGTATTCGTAGCGCAGGCCCAATTGTAGCTGTAGTTTACCCCAATCGGCATAAAACTGGGAATAGGCGGCGTGAATATTTTCCGTGTAAATAAAATTATTGGAGCGTGTGGTGTCTTTCTGCCAGCTGTTGTTTTGAAGGATATCAAATACCAGCGAGTTGTCGGTTTTTACCGAGCTTGATTTCATACCGGCTTCGAGTTTGAATTTTTCGTTAATCGGATGTATGTAGTCAATTTGCCCGACATAAATTGCCATATTCATTCCGGTGAAGTGGCGTTGAATAAAAGGGGCTGAAATTTCGGAGCCGGTGAAATTTAAATAGCGGCTGTTGTAATCCCCGTTTCCGTTGTAGCGGTGAAAAATTGCATCGCCGCTTATTGATAGTTCGCGGCCAAGTGTATCGAGCGTATGTTTAAACCACACACCGCCGCGCAGGTTCTGATGATCGTCGAATGTGTTGTTTAACTGATAGAGTTTGTAGGCAGAATCCTGCACCAATTGCTGAATGTCGGTATTGTTGGTTGTCCTGTTATCGGCGGTAAAAAGGCTGCCTCTGGCCTGAAAACCGAAGGAGGTACGTTTGCCCGGTGTAAAATCAGCGCCAAGAATGAGTGCGTTTGAGAAGTTTGTGTTATCGTTGTCAGCGTTGCCGTTAAATGTATTTCTTTCGCCGTTAAATTGAATTACACGGCGGCTGTCGTAAAGCGAGAGCGAGTTCCAGTTTGAGAAATGATACCTGGCATACAGATTCGTTTTAGGCATACCATAATTTACGGCTATTCCTGCGCCTGATTTGGCCCGCCGTCCGTACCCGCAGGTAAGTGATGTGCGGCCGTTAAACCCCTGCCGGCTTCCGGTTTGTGTAATAATGTTCAGGATGCCGGCACTGCCTTCGGCATCGTATCTTGCCGAAGGGTTTGAGATGATTTCGATGCGAATGACTTCTGTGGCGGGCATGGCTTCGAGAAATTGTTTGAGCTGATCGCCGGCAAGGTATGCGGGCTTTCCGTCGATGTAAATTTGCACGCCGCTGCGGCCTTTTAGCGAGATATTGCCGTTCTGATCAGCCACCACGCCGGGCACTTTTTGTATCAGGTCATATACAGTGCCGCTCATTTTTACCGGACTGTTTTCCACGTTCATGATCAGCATGTCGGGCTTTTGAATGAAAAGCGGCTGCACGGCCGTTACGGTTACAGGGCCCAGATCGGCTGAGGTGGCAAGTGTAATCAGCGGAAGCCGTAAGGATGCCTGCCCGTCGGAAATAACCAGCGGTACTGACCAGTATTTGGCAAAGCCGGTAAGCGAAGCCGTAAGCAGGTAATTTCCCGGCATTAACGCATCGAGGGCGTAACTTCCCGCGGCATCGGTTACATCGCCTTTTACGAGCGAAGAGTCTGAAGCGGCAAGCAGCATCACGACTGCCATTTCTGCCGGTTTGCCGTCGGGTGTATGGATTTGTCCGGATAAAGAAATGCTGGTGTGTTGGGCACTGACCGATACGGGTAAAAGCAGCAGAAAAAGAAGGCGAAGGTGGTGTGGCATTTTGGTCGGTTTTGAAACTGCGACGTTTCATTTTTTTTAGATGTTACAGTCTTAAACCGCTTTTTTTAAATTATTTGAGGCTAAATAGTTAGGTCAGGCTGGCTGTTTGTTGCAGATTGTGAGTAAGGGGCAAAAAACGATAGCTGTTGTTTACAGCCGTTTGTTATTTTTACACGATTCAATTCAAACTATGGCCCGTATTCTCATCATCGACGACGAAAAAAGTATTCGCCGCACACTTCGTGAAATTCTGGAGTATGAAAATTTTAAGGTAGAAGAAGCGGCCGACGGGCTGGAAGGGCTTACTATGGCCCAGAAAGAGAAGTTTGATATTATTCTCTGTGATATCAAGATGCCGAAGATGGACGGCATGGAGGCGCTTGATAAGCTGATGGAAGCGGCGGTGGATGCACCTGTAATTATGATTTCGGGCCACGGCAACATTGAAACGGCAGTGGAAGCGGTGAAGAAAGGTGCGTTTGACTTTATTCAGAAGCCGCTTGATCTGAACCGCCTTCTGGTAACGCTGCGCAATGCGCTCGATAAATCGAAGCTGGTTACTGAAACACGCACCCTGCGCAAGAAGATTTCGAAAACGTTTGATATGATCGGCGAGTCGAAAGGCATTGCCGAAATCAAGGATATGATTGAGCGTGTGGCGCCCACTGATGCGCGCGTGCTCATTACCGGCCAGAACGGCACGGGCAAGGAACTTGTGGCGCGGTGGCTGCACGAGAAAAGCAGCAGGGCAGGGGCACCGCTTATTGAAGTAAACTGCGCCGCTATTCCCTCTGAACTCATCGAAAGCGAATTGTTTGGCCACGAAAAAGGCGCATTTACATCGGCTGTGGCCCAGCGCAAAGGCAAGTTTGAACTGGCCGAAGGCGGCACGTTGTTTCTTGACGAGATCGGCGACATGAGCCTTTCGGCGCAGGCCAAGGTACTCCGCGCATTGCAGGAAAATAAAATTACCCGCGTGGGCGGCGACAAGGAAATTAAAGTGAATGTGCGCGTGGTGGCGGCCACCAACAAGGATCTTAAACAGGAAATCCTTAAAGGCAATTTCCGCGAAGATCTTTACCACCGCCTCAGCGTGATTCTCATTCACGTACCCTCGCTCAACGAACGCATTGACGATATTCCGCTGCTGGCCGACCATTTCCTTAAACTTATCAGCGATGAGCATGGCACGCAGGCCAAACCCATTAGCAAAGAGGCCATCAAAGAACTTCAGAAAATAAACTGGACCGGCAACATCCGCGAATTCCGCAACGTGATGGAACGACTTCTCATTCTCTGCGACAAAACCATTACCGACAAAGATGTGCAGGCGTATGCCCGTCCGCGCGGCTAAGGCTATACATTTACTTCTTTGCAGGAGCGGCAGCCGGTTTGGCTGCCGTTTTTGGTTTGGCTGCCGGCACTTTTTTCTTTTTGTAAATTGGGGCGGTGCCCACCACTTCAAGCCTTACGGGTGTGAGGCCGGCACGCAGGAAATTGAGCTGCCGTGCAGCCCGTGGTGTTAAATCAATGCAACGTTTGGAGTTTTGCGGCAGGCGGTCGGTAATTTTCACAATTACCACCGAGTCGTTTTTGAGGTTGGTTACCTTAACCAGTGTGCCAAACGGCAGCTTTTTATGGGCCGCCGTGAGGCTGTCAACCCTGAAGATTTCGCCGCTGCTGGTGTACCGGCCTTCGAATTTCTGTCCGTACCAGCTTGCAATGCCGGTTTCTTGGTAAGAGGTATCGGCTGCGGCAGGTTTCGGTGCTTCAGGCTTCAGGCTGTCGGCCGCCACACTTGTAACTGAGTCTGTTTTCGGGCGCAGCGAATCGGTCTGGGCAGTGAGAATGAGGGCCGGAAGCAGGGCGAAAAGGCAAAAAATCAATCGCATTGATACAAGTTACTGTTTCTTTTTGGCTTCATTCGCATTATTTATGCCAGAGATTCTTCCTAAAACTTCCAAAGCCGTTGGAGGTTATGGGTTCGTCTGTTATCTTCGCTGATTCAAAATTGCTGTCAAGTTGCCTGAACGCATTGTCATAATTCCCACTTACAACGAAAAGGAAAACGTTGAAAAAATGATCCGCAAAGTGATGGGGCTCGACGGAGGCTATCATTTGCTGATTGTTGACGACGGTTCGCCCGACGGCACGGCCGATATTGTGAAGCGGCTGATGCTGGAATACGACGGACGTTTGTTTATTGAGGAACGCAAGGGCAAACTCGGTCTGGGCACGGCCTACATTCACGGTTTCCGCTGGTCGCTGGCAAAAGGCTACGAATACATTTTTGAGATGGATTGCGATTTTTCGCATAATCCTGACGATCTGAACCGTCTTTTCGGGGCCTGTGCACAAGGAGGTGCCGATGTGGCTGTGGGGTCGCGCTATGTAAAAGGCGGTAAGGTGAAAAACTGGCCCATGGGGCGCCTGCTCATGTCGTACTTTGCTTCCGTGTATGTACGCATGGTGCTTTGGCTGGGAGTAAGCGATACTACAGCCGGCTTTAAATGCTACAAACGTCGTGTGCTTGAAACAATCGACCTGAGCGCAGTGCACTTTGTAGGTTATGCATTTCAGATTGAAATGAAATACACCGCCTACAAACTGGGTTTCCGCATTGCCGAGGTGCCCATTACGTTTATCGACCGTCAGGAAGGTGTGTCAAAAATGAGCACCCGCATTTTCCGCGAAGCTTTTCTGGGTGTACTTCAGATGCGTTTCCGCAGTTACAGGCCAGCCGCCAAAGGCTGAATTCACTGAGTTTTATCAGTTAAGGCATTTTTAAGCCCGCCTGTTCCGGCACGAGCCTTATCTTTGCCGCATCAATCACCTTTTCAATATGCGTAAACTTGCGTTTGCCCTGCTGGCGCTCATCCCGGCAGTGCTTTTTACCGCTGGCAAAAAGCCGAAAGTTTCAATAGATAACCCCCAGGAAAAGCACCTGCGCAATTTGCGCCAACTCACCTTTGGCGGTGATAATGCCGAAGCCTATTTCAGCCCCGATGGCAAATGGCTCACCTTTCAGAGCAACAAAGGCATTCCTTGCGACCAGATTTTTGCCATGAACGTGAAGGCTGCTGCTAAGGACAGTCTCTACAGGCCGCTGCAAATCAGCAATGGCGACGGCCGCACCACCTGTTCGTATTTTATGCCTGATGGAAAGCACATCCTCTTTGCCTCTACACACGTGGGCGGCAAAACCTGTCCGCCTTCGCCCAACCTTCGTCAGGGCGGCAAATACCTCTGGCCGGTTTACGACAGCTACGATATTTTTGTGGCCGACCTCAAAGGCAATATCGTAAAGCAACTTACCAATGAGCCGGGCTACGATGCCGAAGCCGTACTCTCGCCCAAAGGCGACAAAATCCTTTTCACCTCTACCCGCAGCGGCGACCTCGAACTCTGGACCATGAACATTGATGGCAGTAACCCGAAGCAAATTACTTTCGGGCTGGGCTACGATGGTGGCGCATTTTTCTCGGCCGACGGCAGTAAAATTGTGTTCCGCGCTTCACGCCCGCAGTCGGAAGAAGACATAAAAGAATACAAAGACCTGCTGGCCCAGGGCCTTGTGGCACCCACCAACATGGAAATTTATACCTGCAACGCCGATGGCTCAAATCTCAAGCAGATTACCAAACTGGGCAAGGCAAACTGGGCGCCGTTTTTCTCGCCCTCCGGGAAAAAAATTATTTTCAGTTCCAATCACGCATCACAGCGTGGCTACGATTTTCAGCTTTACATGGTAAATGCCGAAGACGGAACCGGCATGGAACAAATTACGTTCGAAAGCATTTTTAATTCATTCCCCATGTTTTCGCCCGATGGAAAGAAACTGGTATTCTGCTCGAATCGCCGCAACTGGGGAACGCGTGATACGAATGTATTTATTGCCGACTGGGTAGAATAATTTAACACCACCGAATGATGAAACACACCGCACTCACCATTTTCGCGCTGCTTTTTGCCGTGGCTGTGTCTGCTCAGGACATCAGCGCCGAGCGCATCCGTAAAGACGTAACCTATCTCAGTGCCGATAAGCTTAAAGGGCGCGGCACCGGCAGCAAGGGCGAGAAAAAAGCGGCAAAGTATATTGCAAAGCAGTTTAAGGAAATTGGTTTGCAGCCCAAAGGCACCGATGGCTTTTATCAGACATTTACCTTCCGCAAAAACTCTAATCCGCACGATACTTCTACTGCCAATGTAAAAGAACGCAGCGGCAAAAACGTGGTTGGCTTTCTCGATAACGGAGCTGCCTACACCATTGTAATCGGTGCGCATTACGATCACCTCGGCCTCGGGCATGATCACAACTCGCTGGAGGCAAATCCCGACGGCAAAATTCACAACGGAGCTGATGATAACGCATCGGGCACAGCCGGTGTACTTGAGCTGGCGCGCTATTACACAGGCAATAACGTGAAAGAGAAATACAATTTCCTGTTCATCTGTTTCTCCGGCGAAGAACTCGGCCTGATCGGTTCAAAGAAGTTTTGCGAAAATCCTACCATCGACCTCAAAACGGTGAATTACATGATAAACATGGATATGATTGGCCGTTTGAACGATTCCACAAAATCACTCATCATCTACGGCGTGGGTACTGCGCCCGACTGGGTGCCCATGATTAACAGTTTTCGCTCTGTGTTCCGCATTAAGCAGGACAGCTCCGGAATCGGGCCCAGTGATCAGACTTCATTTTACCTTAAAGATATTCCCGTGCTGCATTTCTTCACCGGCCAGCACAGCGATTATCATAAACCTACCGATGATGCGGCCAAAGTAAATTACACCGGCGAGAAAATGGTGCTTGAATACATTGTCAACATCATCGCCCTCACCGACAGTAAGCCCAAACTTCAGTTCCTTGCCACCAAAAGCAACATGACCGCCACGCCGAAAATGAAAGTGACAATGGGTATCATGCCCGACTATGCGTGGGAAGGTAAAGGGGTGCATGTGGATGGAGTGACCGATGGTCGTCCGGCGGCAAATGCAGGAATCAAAAAAGGCGATATCATTCTCCAGCTTGGCGATACACCTGTAAACAACATGATGGATTACATGGCCTGCCTTGCGAAGTTTGAAAAGGGAAGCACCATGCCGGTACTGATAAAACGCGGCGAAGAACTACTCACGCTGCAGGTGAAGTTTTAACACTGCAGTATCTGGTGGCTGAGCTTGCAGGTGGCTGAGTCTCCGCAAGCTTGAGGGAATCGAAGCTACCGAAAAAGTATAAAGTAAAAAGTTCAAAATTCATGAATACAACGTATCTCATACAGCGTGCAACAGTAGTTAACGAAGGCCGCAGTGTGGTGGCCGATGTGCTTGTGCGCGACGGGAAAATTGAAGCCGTATCGGAAGCGCCGCTCAGTGCAGATGGTGCGGAGGTGATTGATGCCGCCGGGTTGCATCTTTTTCCGGGCGTAATTGACGATCAGGTGCATTTCCGCGAACCCGGGCTTACACATAAAGGCGATTTATACACCGAAGCAAAATCGGCCGTGGCTGGTGGCGTTACCTCTTATATGGAAATGCCGAATACGGTTCCATCGGCGGTAACGCAGGAGCTGCTTGAACAGAAGTATCAGCGAGCTGCCGATGTATCGCTTGCCAACTATTCGTTTTACATCGGCACTACCAATACCAATATTGATGAACTGCTGAAAACCGATCCGGCTTCGGTATGCGGCGTGAAAATTTTCCTCGGTTCATCAACCGGCGATATGCTGGTGGATAATGAAGAAGCACTCGAACGGATTTTCCGTGAGGTGAAAATGCTTATTGCTGTGCATGCCGAAGATGATCCGATGATTAAGCAGAACATGGCGGCTTACAAGGAAAAGTATGGCGATGATATTCCTTCAAAATATCACCCGCTTATCCGCAGCCGCGAGGCCTGTTATGCATCGTCATCCAAAGCCGTGGCGCGGGCAAAGAAATACGGCACACGCCTGCATGTACTGCACATTTCCACCGCCGAAGAGTTAGACCTGTTTGACAACAGCAAGCCGCTGCGCGAGAAAAATATCACCTCAGAGGCCTGTGTGCATCACCTCTGGTTTTCGGCCGAAGATTATGATGCAAAAGGCAACTACATTAAATGGAATCCGGCCGTTAAAGATGCGGCCGACCGCGAAGCCATCTGGCAGGCTGTGCTCGATAACCGCATCGACGTAATTGCCACCGACCACGCGCCGCACACCATTGAAGAAAAGGAGCAGCTTTATGCCAAAGCCCCTTCGGGCGGCCCGCTCATTCAGCACACGCTGGTGGCCATGCTCGAAGCGGCGCGCAACGGCCGCATCAGCCTCGAACGTGTGGCCGAAAAAATGTGCCACGCCCCCGCCGATTTATTCCGCATCGAAAAACGCGGCTACATCCGCCCCGGCTACTGGGCCGATCTGGTGCTGGTAAACCTCAATGCCCCGTGGACAGTGGAAAAAAGCAACCTGCACTACAAATGCGGCTGGTCGCCGTTTGAAGGCACCACGTTTCACAGCCGCGTGGAAAAAACATTTGTAAGCGGGCACCTTGTCTATAACAACGGCGCATTCAACGAATCGAAAAAGGGCATGCGTTTGCGCTTTGAAGTGAAGTAACGCATACGTATAAAATTGCAAAACGGGTTTGAGCAAATTGCCTCAAACCCGTTTTTGGTTTACATGCCTGTATCATCCGCGCTCGGCCCGTAGCTGCCGGGAAGCGGAATATTCAGCAAACGCAGATACACACCAAGCTGCGCGCGGTGATGAATAATCTGGCTCATGCTCATACGCATCATTTCCCATTTTGCACCTTTGCTCAATTCCATATCGCCATGGCGAAGAATCCAGATTTGTGTCAGATCAATGTCTTTCCCGTTTTGCAAGGCCTGCATTGCTTCGGCAATCTGCTCTTCAGCAAACCGCATAAGTTCACTGTTGCTGTCAAACACATTCGGTACATAAGGAGAAACCGCAAAATCAAGACCATCATTAAGCAAACTCATGGTAATCCAGCCCGGAAGTTCGGCTACGTGATTGGCCAGATTGCCCAATTTCATGCTCTTCTCATGCGGTGCCCAGTTGTTTTTGTCGGCAGGCACCAGCGCCAGCATTTTGCGGGTTGTTGCGCATTCCTTTTCAAATTCGCGGGTAAAGGCTTCAATAAAATTCATAGTGAGTGGTTTTGTTTACTGCAAAGATTATACTGGGGTGTGACTACAGTATGTCAGCAGACATTTACCAATATTTTAAAACGGGTTTCGGGTATGCAAAAAAGGCAAAACAACACTGCAATAAGTAAAGTTATGAAGATGTACTACCGGGCATTCTTAACGCGATAAAGCCTGAACTGACTGGTGCGAAATAGTTGTTCAAATGCAGCCGTATCTTTTAAAGGATAATTTCTGATGGGATCGGTATTGAGCGAATTGCCGGTTAAATAGTATGCGGCTTTCAATCGCGTAAGATCATTTTTTATTTCTTCATCGGAAGCTGTCGGGCTGAGCGCAAACGAATGCGCGTGTGTATAAAGTGCAAGCGCACGTGGTTTATCAAAAGCCACAATACATTTTGCCGGCAACGTAGAATTGATGTAACGAAACAATGAATCGGCCTCTGACGTTTGCGGCCCGTCTATTACAACCGCTTCTGTTTTTATTATTTTTTCAATTTCATAATTGTATGAAAACAGAATCAGCGCCCCGGCAATCACGGCAATCCATTTGTTTTTTGTAAGGTTAAGGTTTTGCAGATTTTTACGCAGCGCAATTGCGGCAAACAAAAACAGGATGAACAGCACCGGATAAATAAAGCGCATGCCCTGATGCCCCGAACGATGCAGGAATATCATAAGCAGGTAGCTTGCAGTGTAAATAAGTAAAATTGATTTCCTGTCTTTCTGAAAAGTATAACACATGCCCAGTATAGCGAAAACCAACAGCGACGAGGAGGTAAGAATACCAATTGACGAGTATTCCTTCATGTCATACCACCTGAACATCCACGATAGCTGGTGTACGGTGTAGGAAAAATGGTCGTTCACCATTTTCCAGTATTCAGCCTGCTGGCCGGCAAGTTTATAATTCACCACAGTGGGGAAAAGTGTGTCGATGGCGAAATACACTGCAAGGCCGGCCAGCAGCGCAATAAAAGTGTGCTGATGCAGTTTGAACGAAAACTGGCGCCAGTGTTTATCAAGGAAAAAACGGTGAAGGACAAACACAAATAATAGCGGTAAACCAGCCATGCGTATATGAATAGCCAGCGCAATCAGTACCACAATCAATATGTTTTTTAACAGCGTTTGTTTTTGAAGCATCAGCCAGATGCTCAGCATGGAGAGAAACGTAAAAGGCAGATCAGAAACAATTTCGGTTTTAAACTGCAGAAGCAGAGGGTTGTAGGCAAGTATAATTGTGATTATCCATGCCGACACAAAAGATAATGACGTACGCAACAAAAGAAACCCCGTAAAGCAGCACAATACCCAGAACATCGTGAGGTATAAATTCAAGCTTGCCACATCAAGTCCGTTGAAATAGATAAGCGGGGCAAGCAACAGCGGAAAGCCGGGCGGATAAGCCTGCGGGCCGAGGTCGGGATTATTCTCGTTGAAAATATAACCGGTTTCGTTTTGCGATTGTCCGGTTACTATATTTTTGGCCTGATGCAGATATTGTGCAAAATCATCGCCCCAGTCGCAGCTTGTTTTGATGTTTATGAAAAACAACGGCACTAAAGAGAGCAGCACAACACAATATCCGATAAACCGGTTTCTGTTGAATGTGGTGAAAAAGGATGACATGCTTTGTCTTTGTGCTTGCTGATGCGTTGGTTAAAAGTACTATTTCTGCGCTGCTCCTGATAAGTCCGGAGTGTTTTTTGTGGTGTGCCTTATGTGGTTTCGCGTGGGAGTTTGTTGCCGCTGTGCAAGGTGTAAAAAAGAAAAGCCCGCAAACGCAGGCTTTTCGTGATTGATGATTGTGTGTGATTAGTCAAACATCTCTTTCATGCGGTCGAAGAATGATTTTTCTTTCTTACCGGCTTTGGGCTGGAAGTTGGGCGAATCGCGGAGTTTTTCCATGATTTTCTTTTCTTCCGAGGAAAGATTGGTGGGTGTCCACACAAAAAGTGTTACACGTAAATCGCCGCGGATGTAGCCGTTCAGGTCGGGCAGGCCTTTGCCTTTGAGGCGGATTACTTTGCCCGAAGGTGTGCCGGCGTCTATTTTAACGCGGGCTTTGCCTTCGAGTGTGGGGATTTCTATTGTGGCGCCAAGTGCAGCGTCGGCAATGCTTACGTAGTGTTCGTAGTAGAGGTGGTTGCCGTCGCGGTTGAAGTGCGGGTGTTCGGCTTCTTCAATTACAATAATCAGGTCGCCGGGCACGCCGCCGCGCGGGGCTGCATTGCCTTTGCCGTTCATGCTGAGCTGGATGCCGTCGTGTACACCGGGTGGTATGCGCACGGATATCACTTCTTCGCCGCGCATCACACCGTCGCCATGGCAGCTGCGGCATTTGTCGGTTACGGTTTGTCCTTCGCCGTTGCAGGTGGGGCAGGTGGTGGTGGTTTGCATCTGCCCCAGCATGGTATTCATAAGCCGGGTTACCTGGCCCGTGCCGCGGCAGGTGTTACACGTGCTGATGCCGGTTTTGCTGGCCGCACCGGTACCGTCGCATTTGTCGCAGCTAACGTGTTTGGCTACTTTGAGTTTTTTCTCGGCGCCGGTGGCAATTTCTTCGAGTGTGAGTTTCACTTTCACCCGCAGGTTAGAGCCTTTCTGCACCCGTCGTCCGCCGCGACCGCCACCGCCAAAACCACCGCCAAAGCCGCTGCCGAAAATATCGCCAAACTGGCTGAAGATGTCTTCCATGGAGAACCCGCCTCCGGCGCCGCCACTGGCGGCACTGCTGCCCACGCCGGCATGCCCGAACTGGTCGTAACGCTGGCGTTTTTGCGGATCACTCAGCACTTCGTAGGCTTCGGCAGCTTCTTTAAACTTTTCCTCGGCGGCTTTATCTCCCTCGTTTTTATCGGGGTGATATTTAATAGCCAGTTTGCGGTAGGCTTTTTTAATTTCCTCCGCATCGGCCTTTCGCCCTACACCGAGCACATCATAATAATCACGTTTCGACATGGAAACTGGTTCTAAAAAAATCAGTACTGCGCGCTTAGCTGCCTACAACCACTTTGGCGTAGCGGATTACTTTTCCGCCCAGCAGGTAGCCTTTTTCCACCTCATCCACCACCTTGCCTTTGAGTTCGGGGGCGGGGGCAGGAATTTCGGTAATGGCTTCGTGAAACTCAGGATCAAACGGCTGGCCGCCGGCGTTCATGGCTTCGAGGCCCTGCTGGGTAAGTACATGGTGGAATTTCCCGGCCACCAGCTGCACGCCTTCGGTTACCGCAGCCAGATCGGTGGCGGTGGCGTTGTTGCGCACGGCGCGGTCGAAATCGTCGAGCACGGGCAGGAGTTTTTTAATTACTTCTTCGGCAGCCGTTTTGCGGAGCTCGAGGTTTTCCTTTGCCGTACGGCGGCGGTAATTGTCAAACTCCGAGTACAGGCGCAGGTATTTATCATTCAATGTGGCCACCTGCTGTTCGAGTTCTGCAATACGCGCGGCATCGCCGGTAGCTTCAGGTGTTTCAGGCATTTCCACAGGTTTTTGTCCGTTTTCGGCAACGGTTTCGGTAGCAGGTGTTTCCTGCTGTGCTTCTTTCGGGTCGAGATTTTCGCTCATGGTCAATCAGAAATAAACAAACATTAGCCCCATTGGCTAAGTACTCGGCTTCGCCGGGGCAAAAAACAAGCCATGCGGGGAATTCCCGCCAAACTGGCAGTAAATGGCCGGAAAGGAATGTTTTTGTGTCAGTTTTGCGGCTCAGCCCTTAGTAACTGTTACTTAGTGGCTTTTGCCACGGAAGCACGGCGTTTGAGCGCGCCTTTTACTTTGGCGCGGTCGGTTTCAAGCTGTGTGCGGATGGCGGCCGAAAGCGCATTGCCGCGCAGGTTCTTGGCCAGAATCACGCCGTTGCCGTCAATAAGCACGTTGGTAGGAATAGAACGTACACCGTAACGCACGGCAGCCGCATTGCCCCAAAAGCCCAGATCGCTTACATGATAAGGCCATGATAGCTTATCGGTAATGATTGCTTTTTCCCAGGCCTCTTTGTTTTTATCGAGCGAAACACCATACACCGTAAAGCCTTCCTGCGCACCCGCAAAAACCGAGTCCTTGTAAGTGTTGTAAGTTTGCACCACGTTGGGGTTTTCGCCCCTGCAGGGGCCGCACCACGAAGCCCAAAAGTCGATGAGGACTAATTTGCCGCGCAGCGAACTAAGCGGAATGAGTGAGTCTTTCGGGTTTTTCTGTTCAATATTAGGAGCAATATTGCCCACGTTAAGCCCTTCCACGGCGGTGGCAGGCGGCGTGTAGTCGGGCATGGCGGTAATGGGCTCCTCGGTTTTTTGGCCTCCGTCTTTGCCAAATTTACAGGCTGATACAGCCATCGAAATTCCTGCCATAAGTACGGCAGCTGCGGTAAGACGGATAAACGGATTCAGCTTCATGGTAAAAACGATAAAAAGTATTACTGCAAGTTACGGAAGTTTTGGCGTTACATCGATACACCGTCGTGGCGCACAATGTCGGCACCGAGATTGCGCAGGCGGCCGTCAATATTCTGGTAGCCGCGGTCAATCTGCTCGATGTTGTGAATGGTGCTTTTCCCTTTGGCCGAAAGCGCCGCAATAAGCAGCGATACCCCGGCGCGGATGTCGGGCGAAGTCATGGTTACGCCGCGCAGCTGGTGTTCGCGGTTCAGGCCGATGACCGTGGCGCGGTGCGGGTCGCAGAGAATAATCTGCGCGCCCATGTCGATGAGCTTATCCACAAAAAACAGGCGGCTTTCAAACATTTTCTGGTGTACCAGCACGCTGCCTTTGGCCTGCGTGGCGGTAACCAGCACAATGCTCAGCAGGTCGGGCGTAAAGCCGGGCCAGGGCGCATCGGCAATGGTGAGGATGGAGCCGTCTATGAAGGTGTCGATTTCGTAGCGGTCCTGCGCCGGAATAAAAAGGTCTTCACCACGGCGTTCCATTTTAATACCGAGGTGGGCAAACACATCGGGAATCACACCAAGCTCATCATAAGCTACATCCTTAATGGTGATTTCCGACTGGGTCATGGCGGCCAGGCCAATGAAGCTGCCTACTTCAATCATATCAGGCAGCATGCGGTGTGTGGTGCCGCCGAGTTTTTCAACGCCTTCAATGGTGAGCAGGTTGGAGCCGATGCCTGAAATTTTGGCACCCATGCGGTTCAGCATTTTGCAAAGCTGCTGCAGATAAGGTTCGCAGGCGGCGTTGTAAATGGTGGTTACGCCTTCGGCCAGTGAGGCGGCCATTACAATATTGGCCGTGCCGGTTACCGATGCTTCGTCGAGCAGCATGTATGCCCCTTTGAGGCGCTTGGCTTCGGCTTTGAAGAACTCGTTGGTGGCGTCGTACTCAAATTTTGCACCCAGCTTTTCAAACCCGATAAAGTGGGTATCCAAACGGCGGCGGCCGATTTTGTCGCCACCGGGTTTTGGAATGTAGCCACGGCCAAAACGTGCCAGCAGCGGCCCCACAATCATAATTGAGCCACGCAGCGCTGCTCCTTTTTTCTTGAATTTTTCGGAATTGATATAGTCAATATCAATGTCGTCGGCCTGAAACGTATAGGTTTCGTGACCGGTTTTCTCCACCTTCACGCCCAAATCGCGCAGCAGGTCGATGAGTTTATTTACATCAATAATATCGGGGATATTGCTGATGGTTACTTTTTCTGGGGTGAGGAGAACCGCCGAAAGAATTTGCAGGGCTTCGTTTTTGGCGCCCTGAGGAATTACTTCGCCCGAGAGGCGTTTTCCACCGGTAATTACGAATGAGCTCATACGCAGCGATCAGTACTTGCCTTTTTTCTTCTTGTTGTTGTTTTTCTTCTTGTTGGTGGCAAACTGCGGCTGCTGGTTGGCAGGCACCGCATTGCGCGGAAGAATATCATTGGTGTGAAGGAATTTGAAATCTTCGGCCACCTTTAATTGCCCCTTGCTCAGCATGTCAAGCTGTTCAATAATCAGCTGGTCGTTCACTGAATCACGGTTCCAGTTCAGGTAATGTTTTTTCATTAACTGCGCCAGCTGGCCGGTAAAGATTTCGCGGTTCTTCGGATCTTCTTCCTTAATGGCCTTGCGCACCAGATCCTCCAGAATTTTGCCGTAGTGGCGGAAGCGGATATCGCTTTGCGGGTAAGCCACACGTTCGGGCGGAGCGGCAAGCACATTGGCCTCCGGCTTGGGATAGGGCGAATCCACATCAAGCTTGTAATCCGACATAATATGCAGGTGATCCCAGAGCTTGTGTTCGTAATCCTGATATTCTTTAAGCTGCGGATTGAGCAGCGCCATTGCTTTGATAATTGTGCGCGCACAACGGTTGCGCTCGTTGCGGTCTTCAATAGTCAGACAAATGTCAATCATGCGCTGCACACTGCGCCCGTACTCCGAAATAACCATCGGCGGAAGGTCGGTATTGTACTCCATCCCCGTGGCGTTCAAATTTGATTCTTGCATGTAAATTGTGATAAGAAATTGCTGTGGTCGTGAGGAAATTCGGCAGACCGTGTCAAAAATAGTCATTTTGGATGGTTGCACGGTTATTTTTGAGGAATATAATGCCTGTTTTGGGGGGAAATAACGGGAGAAAGTAATCGCCGCAGGCAGATACTTGCGGTGTAAATTAGTTTTGGCATTTTTGCAGTACATTTTTAACAGCCGGATTACCCATGCAGGCCATCAGCTATTATCTTTTACTTCCCTTACTGTATTTCATTTCCATCCTTCCGTTTCCCTTGCTTTACGGTTTGTCGTGGGTGGTGTATGTGATGTTGTTTTATGTGTTTGGTTACCGGAAAAAAGTGGTTTATTCCAATCTGCGAAATTCATTCCCTCAAAAAACGGAAGAGGAGATTAAACGGATTCAAAAAAACTATTTTAAGTTTCTGGCTGATTTGCTGGTGGAAGTATTTAAGTCGCTTACTATTTCCAATGCGCAGCTTGCCAAACGTTGCAGTTATACGCCCGAAACTGCGGTGTTACTAAATCGCCTTATAGAAAAGAATCAGAATGTGGTAATTGTTCTTGGACATCATGGCAACTGGGAATGGGCCGCCACATCTTTCGGTATTACGCAGAAACATAAACTCTGGGGCGTATATGTGCCGCTTAAAAACAAGTATTTCAATAACATGGTGGTGCGTATGCGCTCACGTTTCGGTACAGGTTTGATTCCGATTAAAGAGAATGCCGAGTACATTGAGCGGCTCAGCAAGACCAATAATTTTGCACTCGGACTAATTGCCGATCAAACACCCCGGCCCGAACGAGCGCACTGGATGACCTTTTTAAATCAGGATACTCCCGTGTATCTTGGGGCTGAGAAGTTTTCGCAGAAATTAAATTACCCGGTTGTTTATATGAGCATTACCCGTGTGAAGCGCGGGTATTACACCGTGGCAGGTGAGCTGCTGATTGAAAATCCGGGCGATTACAAGCCGGGTGAAATTACCGAGATTCATACCCGACGGCTTGAGCAGGATATTATCCGCGATCCCGATGTGTGGGCATGGTCGCATAAGCGGTGGAAGCATAAGCGGCCAGCGGCAGCTCAGCCCTGATTTGATCTGAACATTGAAATCGTTTCCCACAACGCACCTTCCTTCAGCGCGTAAACAGAAAGCCGCATGTGCTTAAGTTCAAGCTGTTTCAGTACCGTTTCCACGAGCAGGGTGGATACCACAATCATGTCCACACGCATGGCTACAAGGCCTTTCATATCCAGTCGTTCGGCCTTGGTCGATTGCAGCAGCCGGCGGTGAATGAAATCGACTTCGCTGAGCGAAAAAGTGTATTCTGTAATGCCTTCGAACACTGCGGGTGTGTGAAATTCCCACGCTACCATTTCGGCCAGCGAATCGAATGAGCCTGATGCACCGATGAGTTCCTGCGGCTTGTGCAGGGCGGCGGCATCAAACAGTGGCTGCAGCGCATTGCAAAGGAATAGCGAAATGGCTTCGTGCTCGGCGGCGGTGAGCGGATCAGACGGCGCAAAGGTATCGAGCAAACGTGCGGCACCTACTTCAAAGCTGTGTTTCCAGCGTATGCCGGCTTCATCGGCAATGATAAACTCCGTACTGCCGCCGCCTATGTCCATAATCAGCGAGGGTGTGCTGTGAAGCTGCACGGCCTGCTTTACGCCTTTGTAAATGAACTCGGCCTCGCGGCTGCCGGAAATGATTTCGATGTTTATGCCAGTTTCGGCTTTTACGGCTTCGGCAAATTCTTTTCCGTTTACCGCATTGCGCACCGCCGAAGTGGCGAAAGCCAGCACCCGCTCCGTATCAAGCGACTGAATGACGGTGGCGTAATTTCGCATGGCGTTGATGCCGCGCTCAAATGCGGGCGGGGCTATATAGCCTTTATTTATGCCGCCTTCGCCCAGTTTCACAGGCACTTTTTCGTTGTAAATAATTGAAAAAGCATTGCCCGCTCCCGTATCGGCTACCAGAAGATTAAATGTGTTTGTACCTAAGTCGATAACGGCAACGCGCATAATCAGTTTGTGTGTGAAATAAGGCGATGCGTGAAGGTACGATATTCACGCATGTTGCACCACTCAGCCGCGCCAGAACAACCATTTTGCCAGTTCACGCCAGCTTGCCTTTTTGCCATACATGAGGATCCCCACACGGTAAATCCGCGCAGCAATCATGGTCATAAACAGGAACGAGGCAAGCAGAATCAACATCGAAAGCAGCAGTTCGGAAACACTCACACCGTTGTATGGCAAACGAATAAGCATCGATACCGGTGAGGTGAAAGGAATCATCGAAAGCCATTGCATAGCCTGCCCGTTCGGATTGTTCATTGCCATGCCCGACGAGGCCATGGCAATGACAAGGGGAATGGTGAGCGGCAGTGAAAACTGCTGCGTATCGGTTTCCGTATCGCTTGCAGCGCCCACTGCAGCAAACATTGCTGCATACATGAGGTAACCGAAAATAAAGTAAAACACAAACGCCATCAGTATCAGTCCCCATTGGATTGAACGAATAGTATCTATCGTTCCTTCAAGCGTTTCGTTTACTGAAATAGGTAAGGCGTCACTGTTCTGCATGGTTGGAGCAATGGCCGTGGGATTTAGCTGGGCCTGTGTTACATCCATACGTTTGTCGTTTACTTTGTTGATGATGGGCATGATGATAAGGAACGAAAGAAGCGCCCACACCAGAAACTGGGTAAGTCCCGCCATTGCCGTGGCAATAATCTTTCCGGTCATCAACTGGAATGGTTTCACAGACGAAACAATGATTTCTACAATACGTGTGTTTTTCTCTTCGAGTACACTGCGCATCACCTGCACGCCAAAGAAAAGCACGTAGAAATAGATAATAATGCCAAAGCCAATGCCGGTTATCGCTTTAATGTCGCTTTTGCTGACATCGCCCTTTACGTTGCTGTACACCATAATCTGCCGTTTCATCTCCTCAATTTTATCGTAAGACAGTGTACTGTCGGATTTAAAGATGAACTGGCGGTATGATTCGCTGAACAGTTTGGAGATATGATTAATGGTTTGCTGCCCGGGCTCGTTTTTAGAAAACAGCGTCACATTGTAAGATGCTGCGGTTCCTGTTGAATCACATGCGCCCATGAAACTGGCCGGAATCACAAGCAGTGAGGTTTGTTGCGAGTCGTTAAACAGCTTTTTTACTTCGTCCAACGGTTTTTCTGCAAAGCGTGTGTCGAAATGCAGATTAAACGTATCGCGGAACATTTTTTCGTAATTGAAAAGCTGTCCGCATCCTGCAGCTACCTGATCTACTACCACAATGCTTCGCGGATCGCTGGGCAGTGTGCTGAGGTAAGAAGGGAGAATGACCGTTGCGGCAAACAACAAGGGTGCCACAATACTCATAATGATGAACGTTCTGTTCTTAACCCGGTTCAGGTATTCACGAACAATGATAATGCCGATTTTTCCCATAACTAGTCGGGGTAAGATTATTCCGTGTAGTTGCTTTTTGTGCCAGCCACATTGGTATCGAGGCCGTTTGTTTCGTTCACTTTTCTGATGAACACATCGTTCATGGTAGGCAGTACTTCCTGGAAGCCTGTAATTTCGGCTGTACTCATCACGGCCTGCAGAAGCTGGTTGGGCGTGGTATTGCCCAGCAGTTTAATGCGCACCTGTTTGTGTTCTTCGTCTTCGTGCTGAGATATGAGTTCGGCACCTGTCCACATGGCATTGGTAAAGCCCATGAGGTTACCTTTAAACGATATATCCCACATATTCATGGCAAACGAACGGCGGATTTCTTTTACCCGGCCTTCGAGAATGTTTTTCGATTTGTTGATGAGTGCAATATGGTCGCATAGTTCTTCCACTGAGCCCATGTTGTGGGTGGACAGAATAATGGTTGCACCGCGTTCGCGCAGGCGCAGCAGCTCGTCGCGTATAAGTTGGGCGTTGATAGGATCAAAACCGCTGAAAGGCTCGTCGAGAATGAGCAGTCGGGGTTCGTGCAGCACGGTTACAATGAACTGAACTTTCTGCTGCATGCCTTTAGAAAGTTCCTCGACTTTCTTTTTCCACCAGCCTTCAATGCCAAAGCGTTCGAACCACTCGCGCACACGTTTTTTTGCTTCTGCGGCGCTCATTCCTTTGAGGCGGGCAAGATATACGGCCTGTTCGCCCACGGGCATTTTACGGTAGAGTCCGCGCTCTTCGGGCAGGTATCCAATTTGCCGCACATGTTCGGGCGCCAGCAGCCTGTCTTCAAAAAGCACATGGCCGCTGTCGGGGCCGGTAATCTGGTTAATGATGCGGATGAGTGTAGTTTTGCCGGCTCCGTTGGGCCCCAGCAATCCGTAAACGCAGCCTTCGGGCACGGTAATGCTCACATCGTCGAGTGCCGTGTGGCTGGCATAGCGTTTAGTAATGTTCTTTGCAGTCAGCAAATTGCTCATAGACTGCAAAGGTAAGCACACAAGCGCATACCGATTACATCATTTTATATTACGTTTCACAAATTCACATCTTCTCAAGTAAAAAAAGAACACCTTCGAAACTGGCGTTCCGAAGGTGTTCAGGATTAGTTTCCGGCATGTAGTGTGTGGATCCACCCCGGAAACCTGATGCAGGCAAACATCAGTTAAATATACGCCTTTATGCTATCCGGGTCAAGTGCGACTAGTCTTTAATGAAAGATTTTTTCATCACTTCGCCCGTGTGTGTGCGGATCACCACAAAGTAATTGCCGGGAGCCAGTCCGCTTACGTCGGCCTGCCATGAACGGCTGCTTTGCTGTGTGCCGGTAGCTACTTCCTGTCCGGTTGCATTCATGATGCGCACCTGAGCGGCATTGGCATTCGCCACCACAATGTTAATTTGCGAAGATGCCGGGCTCGGGAAAATCTGAAGTGCATCAGGCTGAACCGAAGTGCCTCCGTCGCTGTTACCAATGCGCAGCGGCTGGATAATGTTACAGGTCTCTACTTTGAAGCATACTTTGTCTGAGCAGCGGTCAATTACATTGCCGGCGGCGTCATACACACATACAATCACTTCAATGCAGGCTTCCCAGCTTCCCTGCGGATATACGTGCGGCGGAATGGTTGTGCTGGAGAAACTTGGAGTACCGTCGCCATAGTCAATCTGATAACCGCAAACTGAACCGCCGGTAGCCACTGAGAAGTCAGTGAAGATGATTTCCGACGGATTGTTGCGGTTGCACTCCCAGCGTACTTCGGGAATTACACCACACGGAGGCGGCGGGCAGGCTTCTACTTCGTAGCAGATACGGTCGCAGCAGGTTTCGCCATCAGAACCACGGCTTATGATGGTGAGACATACTTTGTAGCTGCCGGCAGCAGCATAGGTATGCAGCGGGTTTTGCTGGTTTGAGAAGGTACCATCACCAAAATCCCAGAACCAGGATACTACCGGCGATACACCGTTGTTTACACCCTGAAACTGAATCGGGTTGCAGCCGTCCCATTTGAAATCAGGCTTTGCTTCGCAAGGATAGGTGCAGGTTTGTCCGCAGTTTGATTGCCAGTAGAGGCCTGTTACTGCGTAGTTGTAGCAATCAAACTGTACGTTATTGCCAAATGTGGCAGCAGCCTGACCGGCAGCTACCGTGGTGGGCACATCCACCCAATCCCACCAGTCTTCCTGTGCCGGAATGCCGGTAACACCGTTTATCTCAAGCTGTGAACCGAGACCCTGAAGGTCGCCGATGCCTACAAAAGCACGGGCATTGAAGCCGCCGGTTCCGCACACGGTGAAGCCATTCATGGTAGTCACCATGGGTACACCCAAGCGTACAATGGCACCGTCCCAGATTACCAGATCGCCGGTAAATGTAGCGGTGGGATCGCTGTAAATGATTACCAGTGTGGCGCCGTCAATGTCGTTCGGCGGGCCTACCGGGAACCCGCTCAGGGTGTAGTTGCCGTTGGCAGCTAAACCATTCGGCACAGAACCGGTAAGGTCTGCGCGATACGTGTGTGAGCCGTTGTAGCCCCAGCACTTATCCACATCGCTTCCTACCAGTACAGAAGGCGCAATGGCTAAACCGCCCGGACCGTTTTTGGTAATGTTAAATCCGGCTCCGTTGCCCGATGCATCAGACCAAACAAATGCACGCTCAATAATGGCTGTGGCCGGAATGCCGGCAATGGTAAATATGGCCGGTTGCGGAACACCTGCCGGGAAGAAACGCTGTCCCAGCCGTTGTTTGGCAAATACATAGTTCAGGCCGCATTTGCTGTCCTGATAGGCTACGCTGTGCGAGCCGTTGCCATTGAGCGGAATCGGATTGCCGGGAGCCGCCTGTGTGCTGTTGCCCGGTTTTGCCGGATAGGGTTGTGTGTTGGCCTGCGTTGTAACTCCGTTTTGCGCGCCGAGCTGAATGGCGCCAAACAGGAAGAGGCCTGCAAGCAGTTTGAATGTAATTTTCATGGGTTCTGTTTTTGGTGTTAGGCAAACCTAATACATGAATTATCACTATGGTATGTCTGAAGTAAATCGGTGAATAAATAATAAATATTCAATGTTTTCAAGTGATTACCTGATTGAAAACAGATGTTATGATAAATAGTATGTGTGTTTATGAACAGATTTAGTTATTAATATTAATGGTATATACAGCGATTTATCGGGATTATTCATTTGTAAATAATTGCAAGATGGTAGGATGGTAGTTTGTAGAATAATAATTATTTATCTGAATTGTGCTTTTGAAGTAAATTATATAGTGTGTTAATATTCGTGTAACGATAGGGTGATTTGGGGCTGCTGTTTGCCTGCGGAGTAATTACCGGGAGCAAAAAATGTGTATTTTCAACTAAACACCTCAATTCAGAAATGGTTAAAACAGCATTTCGTATATGTGTGCTGCTTGCACTGGTTGTGATAACCGGTGCCGGGCGCTGCCGTGGCGGCAAAGGGAACAACGATTTACTGGTTCGCCTGTACTCCAGAGCATACGTAGAGCCACAGCCTTTGCGTCAGCCGGCCGAGCCGGTTTATGAACCGCTTCTGGGCAACTGGAACCTGATGAACGACAGGCCGTTGCGCATCAGCCGCTCAACGTCAAATACTTACGAAATGCGTTTCGTGAGTCCGTACCTCAGCGAGCGCGATGTGGTGTATGAAGCGCATATCACCACGCTGGGCGGTGTGCGCTACCTGAACATGAAGAGTTACATGGATAACTACATGTTCTTTCGTGTGCCGGCCATTCAACATCCCGAAGCTGTGCTGTATATGCTCGCCGAAGCGGCAGCTGAATACAAAGGAGAAATGCCACTTACCACTTTTCTGCAAAACAATGCACGGGGTATTGATACGGCTTCGTACTGGGAAAAATTAGTAATGCGGCGTATTACAGCCGGTGGCGCTGATTCGATGCAGCGTGAACTGCATCGCAGCGAAGTGAACTCAATACGCTACTATACGCTTTTTGCGGAGCGCTATCCGGCCGACGCCGGGCTTATGAAGCTGAAAAAAGAAGTGGCACGCAAAGAAATTGCCGAAGCCACTACCTTTAAAGACCTTGTGGCTGTGGCCGAATTTGATGCCGCCTTTGCCGATAGCGTGCGCACATTGGCACGGCGGCGTTGCACAAGTGTGAATTGGTGCATCGACTATATCAGTTACTACAAAAATTCGCCCGATCAGGCCGCCATTGCCGATACGGCTTTTTTGCTTCAGAAAACAACCGAAGAGGGTTTGCGCCTGCTCGAATTTTTTCCGCAGCACCCCAAAGCAGCGCGGGCTGCATTTATAATTGCCGATGCCGAATTGGCTGCACAACCGGAACCGGGAGAGGTTGATGATTTTGAGTTGCTGTATGCCCGCACACCGGCAGTATTAAGTGCAGGCAGGCGCATCGTGTTAACCGAATGGCTAACACTCGACTCGACTTGTTTCTTTGCCAGTTCGCACCTGCTTACTTCTGCCGGAAAGCTGCAGCTCGACAAATTGCTTGCCTATATTTCTCCCGCATCTGGCTCACAGCCCGAAAGCAACGATTTGTTTGCCATACTCTACGCACCCGATCATATTGCAGGCCGTACGCAATATACTTCGCTGCATCTGGCGGCCAATCGCTGCAAGGCAGTAAACGATTATCTCGCCCCGAAACTTCCGGCCGGAATGAAAATTCATTTCATTCCCGGTATCCACGACAGCGGGGGCGAAAACGGAATTACTCAAAATCAACGCGACTATGGTCGTTTCACCATTCGCAGTAAAACTGCCGAACCCTGGCGAGCCGGCTTCTTCAAATACACAATCAATAATTCCGGTGCGCAGGCTGTGCCAAACGGCGAAAGAGACTACCCTGCCGCCAAACTCATCCGCCTGCCCGAAATTGAACAACAGATTTTGCAGGAATTCACCGCCGAGGCCGCCCGCTACCGCAGCAAACAACCCTACCGGAAAGTGATCCCGCCCAACTACTGGAAACCGGAGTATGCCACCGAACAGCCCGGCTTTGCCGAGTTTCAGCAGCAGTTGAAGGCGGCAGCCAAAAAGGCGAAGGTGAAAAAGAAACGGGTAGTGTTGTTTTGTGTGGAGGAGTGAGCATACTCACTGCTTTGCTTTAACAAAAGCCGCTTCCTTCGTATCTTCGCTTTTCAATCACGCACCAACTCAATCCTGTGCAGCTTCTTTTTCATCTCTGGCTCAAGCATACGCTTCACTTTCTGGTAGGCTTCTTTTACCGCTACTCGCGCCGCCTGCATGTTACCGGTCACGAAAACGTGCCGCACGGCGTGCCGTTGCTGCTGTGTTCCAATCACCCCAATGCGTTTATGGATGCCATAATTGTGGGCATGACCGTGAAACGCCGCTCGTGGTTTCTGGTGCGCAGCGATGTGTTCCGGAAAAAATGGATGGCCGCCGCGTTTGAGTTTATCGGGATGCTGCCCATTTACCGCCTGCAGGAAGGGGTGGAAAATCTGGCAAAGAACGACGAAACCTTTGCGCGCTGCACGGCCATGCTTGAGCGTAAAAAGGCCATCATTATTTTCTCCGAAGGCCTTTGTATTCAGGAGCGCCGCCTGCGCAAACTGAAAAAAGGTACCGCACGTATTGCTTTTACGGCCGAGGAAGCAAACAACTTTCAGCTGGGTCTGCAAATTGTGCCAGTGGGCATCAACTATTCTTCCACACCGTGGAAATTCCGCACCACCGTGCATGTGCGTTTTGGTAAACCGTTTGCCGCAGCCGATTATGCCGAGGCTTACCGCGAGTCGCCGGCAAAAGCGGTAAACCAATTTACGCGCGAACTCGAAACGCGCATGGCAAAGGAAATTGTAATCATCGAAAATTCTGCCGATGATGAACTTGTGGCCGGACTCGAAGAAATGTTTCTGCGCGAACGCACCCGCGAAGCCGGCGGCAATCCTTCAAACCAATGCGACACACATTTAACTACACTTAAAATTGCAGGCTTTGTGAATGAACTTTCGCGCACACAACCCGAAAAGGCCGAAGCACTGCGCATTCAGGTGAAGGATTATTTACAACGGCTTAAAGACCTCGGCATCCGCGACTGGAACCTGCGTCCTTCGTCGATCGAAAAAATGGGTGGCGGCGATGTACTTGGCGATGCGGCTTTCTTTACACTCGGCTTTCCGGTGTGGGTGTTTGGTGTAATTACCAATTACATTCCCTACAAAGTCCCGTATCTCCTCACGCAAAAAATTGTACGCAATATTGAGTGGCATGCTTCCATCAATGCCACAGTGGGCGCGTTTCTCTGGCTCATCTGCTGGGGGCTCGAAAGTCTGGCGGTAGCTTTGTTGTTTCGCAACTGGTGGCTGCTTGCTGCCTTTATGGTGGCCATGCCGCTGAGCGGTATGTTTGCGCAGTATTATTATGTGCGCATCCGCCGCTCGAACGGAAAATCGGCACTGCTTCGGGCTATGCGAAAGAACAAAGCCGAAGTGCAGGCGCTGGTTGATTTACGCAACGAAATTGACCTTGAAACGGCCTTTTCATAATGCTGTTTTGTATTGTAACTGGATGGAAACCAGTGTTTCGTAAATTATTTTACAAAGCAACGTCACTTTCACACTTTCCGGGCTTTATGGTTTCGAAACCGCAGAAAACTATTCTGCACAGCACAAGAAGCCATGAACGCACAAGCCTTCGTTATTCCAGCCGGCCGCAGCATTGCTGCATTTTATCTGCTCGTTGTTTTTCTGCTTACCTCGCTTTCGCTGCATGCGCAGGTGCTTATGCCCGATAATTTTTATGTGCGCGAAAATGTGCAGAACAAGCGTGCCGTACCTTATGTACACGAACGCGAAGCCGATATTATGTGGTCGAAACGCGTGTGGCGCACGATTGATTTACGCGAGAAATTCAATCATCCGCTCTATTATCCCGAAACACAAATAAACAACCGCCGCAGTTTGTTTGATGTGGTGAAACGCGCCATCATTGCCGGCGATCTTACCGCTTTCGATAATGCCGCACTCGACGATGAGTTTACCACGCCCATGTCGCCCGCCACCACGCGCGAACTGTTTAACGCGGGCTACTGGACGGTGCAGGAAGATCCCAATGAGCCGGGTACGTATGACAGTGTGTGGGTAGCGCAACCGCTTGAATCGCGTATGATTAAAGCGTGGTGGGTGAAAGAAGACTGGTTCTGGGACCGTCAGCGCGGAGTGATGGATGTGCGCATTGTGGGCATTTGTCCGTTGCAGGAAAAACTTGCTCCGGCTGTGGAAGGAAGCAGCGAAAGCGGTGAAGTGATTGGCTACAAGGCACTGTTCTGGATTCATTTTGATCAGCTTCGTCCGATCCTTGCCAAAGAAGAATGCTACAACACCCGCAACGATGCCCAGCGTTTGAGCTACGACGATGTATTCCGCAAACGCATGTTCAGCAGCTACATTCATAAAGAGTCGAATGTATTTGACCGGAGTGTGGGCAGCTATGCCACAGGACTGGAAGTACAGTTTGAATCAGAGCGTATCAAGAACGATATTTTCATCAACGAGCACGATTACTGGCATCTTTAATCCCGGCAGCCGGGGCGGTACATACTTCCCCGGCTGTTTTTTCCGTTTTTCATTACTTAACCTTTCTCCCCGATGAAAATAGCTGCTGTACTTTCCCTGTTCGGTTTTGTAATGCTTTGCAATCGTTCTGAAGCGCAAACTCATGCGTATGACGGACCTTCGCAAATGCAGCATCGTAAAAGCGTGAGTTGTTACCCGACCACGGATAAAGACCTGATGTGGGCCAAGCGGGTGTGGCGCACAATGGATCTGCGCGAGAAATTCAATCACCCGCTTTATTTCCCGGAAACACCGGTGCAGGGCCGCAGCAGTTTGTTTGATGCCATTAAAGCGGGAATGCTGAGCGGTGAAATAAACGGGTACGATGTAAATGATAACGGGGTGATGTTTTCGGTGGAGCTGAGTAAGGGTCAGGTGCAGCAAATTTTCAATGGCAGTTCAGAGTCGGTGCGGAACAATACGCTTGAGCCGTTTGAGGATGCGCCGGTTACTTCGGCCGATGTAAAAGCCTGGTGGATGATGGAAGACTGGTTTTTTGATAAACAGCGCAGTGTAATGGATGTGCGTATCAGAGGCATGTGTCCGCTTCGCGAACGTAAAACAGCAACCGGGCAGGTGAGAGGTTATCAGCCTATGTTCTGGCTGTATTTCGATCAGGTGCGTCCGGTGCTTGTGCGCTTTGCATATTTCAATTCAAAGAATGATGCGTCAGGTTTAAGTTATGATGATGTGTTTCAGAAGCGCATGTTTTCAAGCTACATTCACAAGGAACTGAATATGTACAGTTCAGGCACTGAAATGGTGGTGAAAGGTATGGATGCGCAATTAGAGGCTGATCGTATCCGTATTGGTCTCTCAACGATGGAGCACGATTTCTGGAATTACTGAAAGAGATCGTGTCTTTTGCGGCGGCCGGTGCCTGCTTCTTTTTTTGGGAGCAGGCCCGGTTGTTTTTTTGGGGGGATGAAAAAAACTTTTTCCATTCACACACCAATTCCGGCACGATATTCGTTTATTATAAACAAACACCCGATATAAACCGCGCATGAAGCACTTGTTTACCAGTTCAAACTACCTAACCATTGTGTTTGAGCGTTTGTGGTATGAAAAGCAATCGTTCTGTATTCAGGCCGTCGCGGGTTTTTACGTGGCACGAAAAGTGGCGGCCGTTTGCGCATGAGCTCCGGTTTGCGCTCCGCGTAATTTTGTTTTTTGCCTTACTCTTTCTCGCTTCGCACCTTTGGGCGCAATCACCTCCGCCCTGCGATCCGCCTGCGCCCTCACGCATTATCTCGCCCGAAACTACCGGTGCTACTGCCACACGCCGCCCGGCTCCGTTGCCGTACGTGCGTGAAGCGGATGTAATGTGGTCGAAACGGGTGTGGCGTACGCTCGACATGCGCGAGAAAATGAATCATCCGTATTACTATCCCGAAACACCGCACAACGGACTGATGAGTCTTTTTGATGTGGTGCGCAGCGGGGTGCTGGGCGGCTGCATCACTGCATTCGACAATCCGGCCATTGATGATGAGTTTACCACCAAAATGAGCGCCGAAGCTGTATCGGGACTGCTGAACAGTGTGGATTATCTGGAAGTGGAAGATCCGAATAATCCGGGCACCTATCGCATTGATACGATACGCACCACACTGCAAACATCAGAAATTATGGCGTGGTGGGTAAAGGAAGACTGGTTTTTCGATAAGCAGCGCAGTGTAATGGATGTGCGCATCATCGGGCTTTGTCCGCTGCAGGCCAAGCGCGATCCGCAAACGGGCGAAGTAATGGGTTACAAGCCGTTATTCTGGGTGTATTATCCGCAATTGCGCCCGCTGCTGGTGAAGCATGAAGTATTTCTCGGGCAAAATTTTTTCCCGCGCCTGAGTTTTGATGATATATTACTGAAGCGTTTTTTCAGCAGTTATGTCCACAAGGAATCAAATGTGTACGACCGCACCATAAACGGCTACACACAAGGGCTTGATGCGATGTATGAATCGGAACGCGTAAAGGAAACAATACGAAATTACGAAAGCGATTTGTGGCATTACTGATGTGCCATTTAAAATA
The DNA here is from genome assembly GCA_020402865.1 of Bacteroidota bacterium. Taxonomy (NCBI): domain Bacteria; kingdom Pseudomonadati; phylum Bacteroidota; species Bacteroidota bacterium. The sequence goes on from JADBYT010000026.1 coordinate 62,802, forward strand.
CCGACTGCCCGGAAGCGAAAGGAAACTACATTTTGGGAACGCAGAACGGCAGCAAAAAGGGCGGATGTGATTCCGCCCTTTTCTTTTGTAATTAGTCAATAGCCCGTTGCAGAAAACTCAGGAACGGGTGCATGGCTTTGCAGGCAGCAATGGCGTTTTTGGTGAAGTTTTTATGCATCACTTCTTCATCGCTGAAGAGGTGTGAGAGGGTGAAGCTTTTGTATTTCAAAAACTCCACAGCCGGATTATCGGGTGTGTAGCCTTTGGGCGGACGGCTGAGTGTGTAGCCTTCGTCGTTGTCTAAGCCGGCGTAGAATTTTTTAAAGTTTTTGTCTTTCAGCAGTGCTTTAAATTCGTCGAGGTTATAGTCAATTTCCTGACGGATTTTTGCAAGCTGCGGCGCTTCGGGCATCCACATGCCACCGGCTACAAAGCTGTTTCCGTCGGGCTGAATGTGTATGTAGTAGCCGGGCGTTGGCGCCATTCGTCCGCCAGGATTGATGCTTGCGCCGAGATTATTTTTGTACGGTGCTTTGTTTGCCGAAAAGCGCACATCGCGGTAAATGCGAAACATGGCTTTGCGGGCTTCAAGATCATCGCCAATTCGTTTATCGAATGTGCGGATGCCGGCAATAATTTCGGCCACATTGGCTTCTACATTGTCTTTAGCGGTGGTATAGTGGGCTTTGTTTTTTTCAAACCACTCGCGGTTGTTGTTTTTATTGAGCTTTTTAAGAAAGCTGAGTGTATCAGTGTGTATCATAACCAGTGTGTATGGTTGTTGATTTTTATTCGGTGCAGATGTTATTCCTTTTCATGGTTACCGGGTTCGGCTTCCGGGTTGGTTATTTCTTCAAGATCGTCGGTAAGGCGCTGCACGAACTGATAGCCGCTGAAGAATTCTTTCGCAATAATTCGAAGAACCGTGTATGCCGGAACCGCTACCACCATACCGCCAATACCCGCTAATGTGCCTGCAATAAGAATTACGATGAAAATTTCTATCGGATGCGCTTTTACCGAATTGGAGAATATGTAGGGCTGCACCAGAAACCCGTCGGTAAGATTCATGGCTACAAACACCGCCATAATTTTTCCCGCAAGCGGCAGCATGCCTGTGTAGAAATCGAGATTAAGATTGGTGGTAATGCCGATAATTACTGCAAATGCACCTCCGATTAATGGACCTACGTACGGAATAATATTCATTACACCGGCAAACAACCCGATAATAATAGCATTTCGTACACCCAGCAAAGCCATACCGATGCTTACAAAAGTGGCTACAAACAGAATGTCGAGCAGCACGCCGGTAAAGTATTTCGTGAGCAGGATGCGCGTATCGCCGAATACGTTATACATCTGCTGTTTGTATTTTTTAGGCACAAGCAGCATCAGCGTATCGAAAATTGCGGTGCCGTCTTTCAGAAAAAAGAACGTGAGGAATGAAATCACAAAGAAGCCGGTAATAAGGCTTCCGAGCGTAGAGAAAACAGAGTTAGCCAGTGTTGACACTTTGGTAAGGCCCAGAAATGCGGTAATCTGTTGCTGTACATACTGCTCAAGCGTTTGTTGTTCAGCACCAGTATTCTGCTGCACCTGTGAAAAGGCCGTTTCGAGTTGGGTGAGTGGTTCGTGCAGTGCTTTTTGCAACTGGTTGCTGTCAACTGTGGAAATAATTTTTACTTCATCAATAATTAACGGAATAAAAATTGCCACAAACGCACCGATTACTGCATACACAGAGAACAGCAGAATTAAAGCCCTGAGCGAACGCGGAATTTTCTTGTTTTTGAGTTTGATCCGTTCCAGGTATTTATCGAGCGGAGTTACAACCATAGCAATTACTGCTGCAATAATTACGTACAGCAAAATTGAGCGCAGGTACCAGCAGGCTGCAATTACAAGTGCGGCAATGAGAAATATAAAAAGAGGATGTTTTCGGATCACAATTGCGTATTTCTGATAAAGTTAAGAATATGATGTGAAGATAGGTGCAACGGTTAGTATAAACGCCTGAGTGTGGCGGGGGCTTTTTGACTGAGGTGCTTACGCAGCCAGAAGAGCGGGAAACGATTGTAAAAATGAGGCTGGGAAAGCGCCTGGGATAATTCATCGGTAATTTCTAACCTTGTGTTAACATTGTCATCAGTGGCTAGTTTTTCAATCAGTGTAAGCAGTAATTTGGTTTCGGGCTCGGCAGTTTTCTTTACGGCGGGATTTTGCTTTAGTTTTTTGAGTTCGCCGCTAATATTGAGAGCTCCCTGCTGCACCAGATTGATGCAGAGTTGGGCAAGAGCCGTTTCCGGTGTTTGGCCTGATGCATTTTTGATACGCTTTTGTGCTTGATCAGATTCATTGCAAAGCAGCAGGGCGTATATGCAGGGGAGAAAATTATCATTCAGTTTTCCGAGAATGTGAGCAGCTTCCTTGTATTCTTCGAGGAGGAAAAGGCATTGCCCGTACTCGTCAATTACATTTTGCTGCGCATAGTAATCGGTAAATTCCGGCAGTTTCAGCAAACGATCAAACAACAGCCGGGCTTCGTCGAAGTTGCCTGTGGCTTGCGTGGCAGATGCCATCACAAAATAAAGGTCGGGTACATCTGTGCTTCGGTTGATGAGGGGCGAGTTTACCTGCTCAAGCTGCAGCAGCGTTTTGATGGCAAGTTGTGGTTGTAAAGCCGGTTCGGCCTGAAGTGTTTGAACAAACAGTCTGAAATAGTTTACCACTTCATCGCTGCCGTGTTCGCTGCCCGCATTATGCAGGTGAGGAACCGCAATGCCTTTTTTGCGTGTATGCCAGGCTACGAGTGCGTGACGAGCATACAGTGCTTCACTCCGGCGGCGTGCCTGTGTGCGGATCAGCTCAAGTTCGGTAAACATGGCTTCAGAGGTATCAGCCAGTTTTCCGGGCTTTCCGGCGTATCGGATCAGGTTGTATTCACTGTAAACATGCAGGAGTTCAGCTTCGGCTTCCACATCGCCCGCGTCTTGTATGCGGCCAAGCAGTTCGTCGAACGCTGCCCTGAACGCCGCATGTTGTCCGGCTTTCATCATCCTTCGGAGCAAGGATGTTTTTTTGCGGATATACAGAAACTCGTCCTGCTGCTGTTCAAGCAGAAAATTTTCAATTTCGGTATGAAGCAGCCGGAAAAGGTTGCGGATGAGATAGTCTTTATCTCTCGTCCAGGCTTGTTCAAACACCCTTGCAAATGCTTTTTTCTTGTCTGCCGGTTGTCCCGACTCAAGCTGGCGGATAAGAATATCATAAAGCCGGAGTTGCTGAATACTGCCCGTTTCGCGGAGTATGCGTCTGAAGGCATTACGTTCAGGCACACTCAGCAGGGCTATCCGTTCGGCAACTTTATAGTCGGGCATACGAAGTACTGCATTTGTTTCAAATATAGGCTTTACTGTTTATTTCTGCTTCTTGCGCAGCCACTGCATCAGCCATTTCGTTTTTGCTTTTATCGCCGCAATCTTCCGTAAACGCCTCAAAATCCCTACCTTTGCGGCCGTTCCATGATTTCAGTAAACAACATCACCGTAAGTTTCGGCGGCACTACGCTGTACGACGATATCTCTTTCCTCATCAACACCCGCGACCGTATTGGTCTGGCGGGCCGCAACGGTGCAGGAAAATCAACCATGCTGCGCATCATTGCCGGCGAGCAGCGCCCCACCACAGGCGAAGTGGCCCGCCCCAACGAATGCACCATCGGCTATCTGGCACAGGATCTTGTGGCCACGCTGGGCAAAACCGTGTTCGACGAAACCGCTACTGCTTTCCGCGAACTCCGCGACCTTGAAGCGCGTGTGGAATTTATCGGCAACGAACTCGCTACACGCACTGATTACGAAAGCGATGCGTACATGAACCTCATTCATGAACTCACCGAAGCCAACGAAAGGCTGCACCTGCTCGGCGGCGAGTCGATGGATGCGCAGATTGAACAAACGCTTTTCGGTCTCGGCTTCGAGCGCAAGGATATGAATCGCCTCACCGACGAGTTCAGCGGCGGCTGGCGTATGCGCATTGAGCTTGCAAAAATTCTGCTGCAAAAGCCGAATGTGCTGCTGCTCGACGAGCCCACTAACCACCTTGATATCGAATCCATTCAATGGCTCGAAAATTTCCTGAAAGATTATTACGGCGCGGTTGTGCTCGTATCGCACGATAAAGCGTTTCTCGATAATATTACTACACGTACCATCGAAATTTCGCTCGGTAAGGCATTCGATTACAAAGCCAACTATTCGCGCTACCTCGAACTTCGCAAAGAACGCCGTGATACGCAAATGGCTGCGGCCAAAAACCAGCAGAAGTTTATTGATAAAACCGAGCAGCTTATTGATAAGTATCGTGCCAAAGCCAACAAGGCTTCGTTTGCGCAGTCGCTCATTAAAAAGCTCGACAAGCTTGAAATTATTGAGGTTGACGATGAAGACAACCTTTCTATGCGTTTCCGTTTTCCGCCTGCGCCCCGTTCGGGCAAAGTAGTGGTGGAGGCGCAGCGCGCAAAAAAAATGTATGGCGAGAAAACCATCTTCGCCGATGTGGATGTGATGATTGAACGCGGCGATCGGATTGCACTTGTGGGGCGTAACGGCGAAGGTAAGTCCACTTTCAGCCGCCTCATTATGGGAGAAGCCGCTACCGATGGTTTTGTAAACGTAGGCCACAACGTAAACATCGGCTATTTTGCGCAGGATGATGCCGATACGCTGGACGGCGACAAAACCGTGTTTGATACCATCGACGAAATTGCGCTTGGCGATGTACGCAAGCAGGTGCGCGGCATTCTCGGGTCGTTTCTGTTCAGCGGCGATACCGTGGACAAAAAAGTAAAAGTGCTTTCGGGCGGCGAACGCACACGCCTTGCACTTTGCCGTTTGATGCTGCAGCCCTACAACCTGCTGCTGCTCGACGAACCTACCAACCACCTTGACATGCGCTCGAAAGAAGTGCTTAAAGGTGCGCTGATGAATTACGACGGTACGCTCATTGTGGTATCACACGACCGCGATTTTCTTCAGGGACTTACCGGCAAGGTGCTTGAGTTCAGAAGTGGCCGTGTAAAAGAATACATCGGCGATGTGTACGACTTCCTGCGCGACAGGAAGATCGACAACTTTGCAGCGCTTGAGAAGAAAGACAATCCCTTTGTAAGCCAAACGCCCAAAGCCGAAACACCCAAGGCCGAAGCCGGCGAAAATGCCGCTCAGCGCGAGCAGAAGAAACTGCAGGAAAAAGAACTCCGCCAGATCAAAACCCGCGTAGCCCGTCTTGAAGAAGAAATCGGTAAACTCGAAGCCGAAATAAAAGTATTCGACGAGCAGCTTGCTGATCCCGAAAAGTATCAGAAACTCATTAACGATAAAGCTGCATTTGCCGAATACGAGGCGAAACGCAAGCGGCTGGATAATGTGATGAACGAGTGGGAAGCGGCTTTGCTGGAACTGGAAGGGTAAGCGAGTAGGTTGATTTTCGTTTCTGTATATAAATCGTCTTCCATTTGGGAGACGATTTTTTTTGTGCAGTATTTGTAAATTTTAATTTTCTTTTTAAAATTAAATTATTCAATTGTAAACGTTTTTATTCGATTAAATCGCATTGGTTATTCTAAATTGTCTTAAAACAAAAATCATGAAAAATATTCGATTATTTTTTCTGCTGTTTGCCGTGTTTTTGATCGGTATTCATTCCTGTCGTAAAGAACCTCAAACTCTAAAGAATAGCAAAGCCAATCTGTCAAGACAAAGCAATTGTCAGATTGAAGTAAGTTCAGTGTGTGGCAATACCATGCTTTCGTTTCCTTCCCAAGCGGCTTATGACTATGCTTACGATTGTTTGTTTGAGGAGTACGAAACCTGGAACGACAATTTCGATGCTCAATATGCAAATCTGAACGACGAAGATTTGAACGATCTGATAGAAGCCACCGGCTGGGAGGAAGAACAAACACTCATTGATTTTGAAAACAGTCAGGGGCTGTATTCCCTTCGCACAAAACTTCGTGCCGATGAATTGGTGTGGCTTGCCACCGGCACGTTCGACCCGCTTACCGATCCTAATAATCATTATGTGGATGATCCGGTAGAACAGGCGTTGCTTAACGATAAAGGGATGATTATGATTGACGGGGAAATATTTATTTACCGGGAAGATGGTTCTATTTACCGAATCACCAATGGTGATTGTAATCTGGCATTGAGTGTGGCTACGGATCCGGCTTCGGTGAGTGATCCGAATGTGGTGGTGGTTGCTGCTGCAGGTAATTCTACCGATGAATGTAAATCTGAAGCAAGAAATAACCGCGATACTGTTTGGGGAGCCGATCCTAATAAAATGTATAAGTGGTATTTGAAATTCAAAAGAGGGGGAACTCAGTCGATAGCGTGCGCTAAAATTGTTAATTTTAAAAGAAAAAGTAACACATCTGACTGGAAAAAATTCAGAACAATGTGCGATGTGGAAGTGAGCGGTTATGCTCGACAAGCGGACTCTTGCGGAACTCAGGAGGAATTTAGTGTAGGTTGCCCTCGTGTGCTTAGGACACAAAATTATTGTGCGCCTAAAAAACGAATAAGGAGAACCGGAAATTCAAAACTTGGCAGAATCGCTAAGATTAAAAGACTGGATGTTGCCGGATATTATGAGGCCGGTGGTACAGTTTCACGCAGATATCTAACGTGGTAAAATGAGTAAATTGTGGTGTTCTCCTTTCTTTTTGTTAGTGATTTTGTCTGGAATGTCAACTTTTCTTAACGGACAAACATTTGCTCTGGGTTTAACAGGTGCAGGAGGCATGGTATCTAAAACGAAGCCTGTAACTGCGAATGGAATTTTTGCTCCACGCCTCACACAACCATTGATTGCACAGGGTGGCATTTATTTGCAGGTTGATCTTGCAGATGTTTTTTTTATAAGATTAAGCGGGCAGTTTACGGCTGTTCAATATGGAGTAAATGTTGAATTTGATCCGTCATTGCAACCGGAGGTGCCTTTTAAAGTTAATTCCGAAAATAGATTTTGGCTAAACGGTTTGCAGCCCGAATTGCGAATTGGATATTCTTTTCCCCTGAATTCGCAACGTAAACTTTTTTTAATGGCAGGATTTGGTCGCAGATTCAATTATTCAACAGCTAATGTATATTCATTTGTAATGGGGCTTCCTTCGGGGCAGGGATTGCTCTGTTATGAGGAAACATTCGATAGTAACGAAAGTCGTGTACCTGTTTTGTCTTTTGGTTTAGAATATCCAATCACGCTAGGTGTGAATTATACGATTTTTATAGGTTTGGAGTATCAATATGCTCGTTCTTCTTCAAGTCAGGTGAATTATGAATTTTTTCCAGCACGATCAGTTAGTTATTCTTCAGGTAATTATGGAATATCACCTCACCATGCAAGTTTACGTCTGTCATTACCGGTTCTTTGGTGGAAGAAAAAAACAGATTGATTCTATTTTGAGGCAAGAAGCATCCTCTCTTTGATCTTTGACTTGATTGTTATTTGTGACAATAAGTGAGGTGGGAGTTGAATGCATTGTTAGGAATGATTTATTCGGAATCTCTTATTGAAAGGGTCTGGAAAAGCCGTTGTTGATTTTCTTTTGTGATAACTATTTGTAAAGTATGTATAGTACTAATAGTATCTTGGATACTGATGTTTCAGGTGTTTGATGCCTATTTTTGCATCAAACAAAAACACATGAAAACAAAAGTTTTGATATTGTTTTTTTACCCTGTTTACAGGCGTAAATCTTATCCACGCACAAGACTATAAAACTGCAATAGGTGTGCGTGGTGGTTTTTACAACGGATTAAGTGCGAAGCACTATCTGAACAACAAACTTGCTCTCGAAGGTTTGCTCACCACACGCTGGTATGGTTTTATGGCAACCGGATTTATTGAAGGATCGCGGCAGTTAAAGGTTGAGCGTTTACGCGCGTATGCCGGTTTGGGTGCGCACGTTAGTTCGTGGAACAGCGCGTATTACTATTCCTACAATAGTCCTTACTACAACAATGGCCGTTTTCTTACATTCGGAGCCGATGCCATTTTGGGTGTGGAATACACCACCGAAGTATTGCCGCTCAATTTTGCGCTTGATCTGCATCCGCTTGCAGATTTTACCGAATATGGTATGAATCTTTACATTGATGTAGGCCTTTCGATACGCTGGGTAATGCGCAATGCCGACGGGAGCCGGAATTAATTTTAGCGGTATAATTTGGAAATTACAATCAACCTCCTAATTTTGCATCCGCATACCATGCAGGCACTCGTTCACATCCATCATCATCACGCAACCGCAACGCGGGTGGCTGTGCATTGATGGTTCTGAAGGAGAATCTCATTTAAAGCCCACCCGCAAGGTGGGCTTTTTTATTTTCAATCCAATCGAACTTATGTCAGCAAAACTTCGCATTGCCATTCAGAAATCAGGCCGTCTCAATGAAGACTCCATTCGCCTCTTGCGCGAATGTGGCATTGAGTTTAACAATGGTCAGCAAAAACTAAAAGCCGAGGCGCACAATTTTCCGCTCGAAGTATTTTTTCTGCGCGATGATGATATTCCGCAGTATGTGGAAGATGGCGTGGCTGATATTGGTATAGTGGGCGAGAACGTACTGCTTGAAAAAGGCCGTAAAGTGAAACTGATAGAACGGCTTGGTTTCGGGAAATGCCGTTTATCGCTGGCTATTCCGCGCAACGAAAAATACAAATCGGTAAACGATCTCGACGGAAAACGTATTGCCACTTCGTATCCCAATTTGCTGAAACGTTTTCTGAAAAAGCAACAAATCAAAGCCGAGATTCACGAAATAAGCGGCTCGGTTGAAATTGCGCCGGGCATTGGCCTTGCTGATGCCATCTGCGATCTGGTGAGTTCGGGAAGCACGCTTCTCACCAACGGCTTGCGGGAAGTGGAAACTGTGCTTCAGTCTGAAGCGGTGCTGGTGGCTAATGCAAATCTCAATGAGGCACAACAGCGGATTCTTGAACGTTTGCTGTTTCGCTTGCATGCCGTGCGCAAGGCCCGGCACAACAAGTATATTTTGCTCAATGCGCCTGATGAACAATTACCCGAAATCATTTCACTCATTCCCGGAATGAAAAGTCCTACCATTCTGCCGCTTGCCAAAAAAGGCTGGAGTTCGGTACATTCGGTGATACAGGAAGATGAGTTTTGGGATAGTATCGAACGCCTCAAAGCCGCCGGGGCAGAAGGAATTCTGGTGGTGCCCATCGAAAAAATGATCTTGTAATGCAGTTGCTCATTAATCCGTCTCCCGCGCAGTGGCCCGAAATTCTTGCCCGGCCTGAAACCGATGCGCTGCAGCTTGAACCAGCCGTGCAGGGAATACTTGATGCCGTGCGCGCCGAAGGTGATGCCGCTGTAACACGTTTCACTGAAAAGTTTGATGGTGTGAAACGCACTGATTTTCGCGTACCGGACGAAGCGTTTGAAGAAGCAGCCCGCTTGCTTGGCGATGATCTCAAGGCTGCCATTCGTCTTGCCGCCCAAAATATCCGCACCTTTCACGCTGCACAGCTTGGCAACGAACCTGTGGTAGAAACCATGCCCGGCGTGTTGTGCAGCAGGCGCAGCGTAGCCATTGAGCGTGTGGGGCTTTACATACCCGGCGGCACAGCGCCTTTGTTTTCAACGGTGCTCATGCTGGGTATTCCGGCGCAGCTGGCGGGGTGCCGCGAAGTGATACTTTGCACGCCACCGCAGCAAAACGGCAACGTACATCCGGCGGTGTTGTATGCGGCGCAGTGTTGCGGCATCAGCAACGTGTTTGCAGTTGGCGGCGTGCAGGCCATTGCGGCTATGGCGTTTGGCACCGGAAGCATTGCGAAGACATACAAAATATTTGGCCCCGGCAATCAGTATGTAACCTGTGCCAAACGCCTGCTTGCTCGTAACGGTATTGCCATAGACATGCCTGCCGGGCCTTCGGAAGTGGCTGTGCTGGCCGATGATACGGTGCCAGCATCTTTTGTGGCGGCTGATTTACTTGCCCAGGCCGAACACGGTGCAGATAGTCAGGTGCTGCTGGTGAGTACAGATGTAACCGTACTCGAAAACGTGCAGCGCGAAATTGCCACACAGCTGGCACAACTTCCGCGCCGAAGTTTAGCCGAAGCCGCGTTGCAGCACAGCCGTTTTGTTGCTGTGCCCGATGAGCGCACGGCCATGCAGCTGCTCAACAGCTATGCGCCCGAACACCTTATTCTTGCCTGCCGTAATGCCGAACAGCTTTGCAATGAGGTTGTGAATGCAGGCTCCGTGTTTGTGGGCGCATGGTCGCCGGAGAGTGTGGGCGATTATGCATCAGGCACCAACCATACACTGCCCACCAACGGCTTTGCCACAGCATGGAGCGGTGTGTCGGTTGACAGCTTCGTGAAAAAAATAACGTTTCAGCAGCTTTCTCCGCAAGGCCTGCAGCAAATTGGCCCTGCCGTAGAGCAGCTGGCCGAAGCCGAAGGGCTACAGGCGCACCGCAATGCCGTTACGGTAAGGCTCAACTACTTATCTTCATTGCTTTAAACTATGTCCGACTTCAATTTTCAGCAACTGCTGCGCAGCAATATTCGTAATCTGGTGCCTTACTCTTCAGCCCGGGCTGAGTTTAAGGGCAAGGCATCTGTATGGCTTGATGCCAACGAAAACGCCTGGGGATCGCCGGGAAAAGAGGCATACAACCGCTATCCCGATCCGATGCAGATGAAGCTGAAACAAAAACTCAGCAGCATCAAAGGATTATTGCCCGATTGCATGTTTATCGGAAACGGTAGCGATGAGGCAATAGATCTGCTCTATCGTGCCTGCTGCAATCCCGGTAAAGACAATGTAATTGTTTGTCCGCCCACCTACGGTATGTACGAAGTGAGCGCAAACATTAATGATGTAGAAGTAAGAAGCATTCCTCTGCTTCCCGATTTTCAGCTTGATCTCGAACGTATTTCGGAGGCTGTAGATGAACACACCAAACTCATCTTCCTCTGTTCGCCAAATAATCCCACGGGTAATTGTCTCGAGAGAGAAGATGTGGAAATTGTGCTGAATAATTTCAATGGTTTGGTGGTGGTAGATGAAGCTTATATCAATTATGCCCGTTACCGCAGTTTTATCCCTGATTTAACTGAATATCCGAATCTGGTTGTGTTGCAAACACTTTCTAAAGCATGGGGGCTTGCAGGTTTGCGTGTAGGTATGGCATTTGCTTCGCCGGAAATAATTGAAGTGCTTAACCAGATCAAACCGCCTTATAATATAAGCGAAGCCACACAGCTACTTGCCCTGGAAGCATTGGAGCACTATACGCTGGTGAATACCCAGATCAAAAAAACGGTGGAGGAGCGTGAAATTCTTGTACAGCGTATTGCAGGATTATCGTTTGTGCAAAAAGTATATCCATCGGATGCTAATTTTCTTCTGGTAAAAATGGACGATCCCAAACGCGTGTACAAATTGCTGGTAGATGCCGGTATTGTAGTGCGTGACCGCTCGTCGCAGCAGGGTTGCGAAGGTTGTTTGCGAATCACTGTAGGTACACCGGAGGAAAATATGCGACTTATGGATGCGTTGAAAGCAATGGAGTAAACCACCGGATATACAATAACCAGCACTGAATCCATATCATTCATTACATGAAAATGAGTAACCAGAAAAAACGTATTCTCTTTATCGACCGTGATGGTACGCTGATTAAAGAACCACCTGTTGATTTTCAGATTGACAGTTTTGAAAAACTGGAATTTCTTCCCGGAGTGTTTACGTGGCTGGGAAAGATTGCGCGTGAACTTGATTTTGAACTGGTAATGGTAACCAATCAGGATGGCTTGGGCACGGCTTCATTTCCTGAACATACATTCTGGCCGGTACATGAGTTGATGATGAAAACGCTTGCCGGCGAAGATATTCAGTTCAGGAGTGTGCATATTGATGTGAGTTTTGCGCACGAGGGAAAACCTAGCCGAAAGCCGGGTACTGCAATGCTTGTGGATTACCTGAACGGCGAATTTGATCTTGAAAATTCGTTTGTGATCGGTGATCGCATTACCGATGTTTTGCTGGCAAAAAATCTTGGCGCACAGGCAATATTCATCCGCAATTACGATTCGCCCGAAGGGCATGAGCCGGATATTGCGCTCACAGCCACACACTGGCGTGATATTTACGATTTTCTGCGCATGCCTGACCGTAAAGTGACGCACGCGCGTAAAACGCTTGAAACCGATATTCAGCTTACGCTCAGTCTCGATGGAACCGGTATTTCTTCAATAAGCACCGGCATAGGCTTTTTTGATCACATGCTTGATCAGCTTGCGCGACACGGCATGATCGATCTCACGCTCAAAGCACAAGGTGATTTGCACATCGACGAGCATCACACCATCGAAGACACTGCAATTGCACTTGGCGAAGCCGTGAACAAAGCACTGGGCGATAAACGCGGCATTGAGCGTTATGCCGCCGAACGGATACTGCCTATGGATGATTGTCTGGCACAGGTAGCTGTTGATTTTGGTGGCAGACCCTGGCTGGTGTGGGACGCCGAATTCAAACGCGAGAAGATTGGCGATTTCCCGGCAGAGATGTTTATGCACTTCTTCAAATCCTTTAGTGATGCGGCACGATGCAACCTGAACATCAAAGCGGAAGGGCAAAATGAGCATCATAAAATCGAAATTATTTTCAAAGCATTTGCCAAGTGCATACGTGATGCCGTGCGCCGTGACCCCCGGAACAATAAATTGCCAAGCACCAAAGGCATGCTGTAACCCTTGCAAATAAAGCGAAATGAAATTTTTTTGAGAATAAATTTGCTTTTCTCGAAATCGTTCCCAAATATTTGCAGCATGAAAATGAATCTTTCAATCAACAAACATTGGTGGCATACGTCGGAGTACTCCAACGTGTGACATTGTGTTTGCTGATGGTAATCATATACCTGAAGAGACCCGCTCACACAGCGGGTCTCTTTTTTTTTGCTCTATCGCACCAGTCAATAATTCTAAAAATAAAATGACGAAAACTGACGAACAAACCACTGCTTTTTTTGCCGCTCAGCATGAGAATTTACTCATCACTGTGTGGCCGATGCAGGCTGATATGTGTACGCCGGTAAGCGCACTGCTAAAAATGCGCGATCGTTGCAATGGCGTTTTACTGCTCGAAGGCAATGAACGTATAGCCTCCGGAGGAAGTCATTTTTCCTTTCTTGCGGCCTCTCGTTTGGCTGAAATTAAAATACAGAACGGAAGCGTGTATTATCAGCAGGATGGTGAGGCACCTGTTGTGCTGGATGTGGAAAAGATCGGGTCGGTTCAGGATTTGCTGAATGTGTTCCGCATGAGTTTTCCTGAGCCTGAGTTCTCACAGCCTGTGCCGGCAGGTGCTGCCGGACTATACGGATATGCAGGTTTTGAGGCGGCAGCACTGTTCGATGAAGCAAATGTGTGCATCAGTTCTGATAGTATTCCGGAGCTTCGCTATGCCGCTTATCGTTTTGTACTGGTGTTTGATCATTTGCAGCATACACTTTCGCTCATCGAAATCCGTCAGAAAAACGAGCCTTCCAGAGCCGCTGAAATAGAACAGCTTTTACAGCAGCAGGATGTGCCGCGTTTCCGTTTTACTACCGAAGGCAGCGAGTTGGCTGATATGAGCGAGAGCCGTTATCTGGAATGTGTGGAAAAGGCACAGGAGCATTGTAAGCGCGGCGATGTGTTTCAACTTGTGCTTTCACGGCGTTTTTCGCAGGCCTTTTCGGGCGATGAGTTCAATGTCTATCGTGCGTTGCGGGCCATTAATCCGTCGCCCTTTTTGTTTTATGCTGATTTTGGCAACTATCGACTCTTTGGCTCATCGCCCGAGGCGCAGCTGATGATTAAGGATAACCGCGCAGTTGTTCATCCGATTGCGGGTACATGTAAGCGCACGGGAGATGCGGTTGCCGATAAAGCTGCTGAAGAAAAACTCCTTGCCGATGCAAAAGAAACTGCTGAACATGTAATGCTTGTTGATCTTGCCCGCAATGACCTCAGCCGGAGTCTGAAAAATGTAAAGGTTGATGTATTCCGCAACGTGCAGCAGTTTTCACATGTACAACATCTGGTATCGGAGGTGAGCGGCGAATTGACACCTCAGCTGAATCCGTTTCAATTGCTTGCCGATACATTTCCTGCAGGCACATTAACCGGCGCTCCGAAAGTAAAAGCTATGCAACTTATTGCAAAGTATGAAGCATCGCCCCGAAGCTGGTATGGAGGATGTATTGGTCAGGCCGGTTTCGACGTCACATTCCGGCAAGCTATACTTATCCGAAGTTTTCTCAGCTACCGCCAGCAACTCGAATACCGTGCCGGTGCAGGTGTTGTTGAGGCTTCGCAGCCAGCCGCTGAACTCGACGAAATAAACCGGAAATTGCAGGCGCTGCGTCTGGCTATGGTGCAGGCTTCCACGTTAAACAACTGATCGTATGAACCGCATTCTCGTTTTTGATAATTACGATTCATTTACCTACAATCTCGTGCATCTGGTGGAAACACTTACCGAAGCACCGGTGGATGTGGTACGTAATGATAAGTTGCCCCTGGAAGATGCTGACGCCTACTCACACATTATTCTCTCGCCCGGTCCGGGCATTCCCGAAGAAGCTGGCGCTTTACTGCCATTAATAAAAAGGTATGCCGGACAAAAAAATATGCTGGGTGTTTGCCTCGGCCATCAGGCTATTGCCGAAGCATTGGGCGGTAAACTAATCAACCTGGGAAAAGTATTTCACGGGGTGGCCACCCCTGTAAGCACCGCGCAAAATGCAGGCTACCTTTTCCGTGATATGCCTCACACATTTCTTGCCGGCCGCTATCATTCATGGGTTGTGGATGAACAAACACTGCCTCCATCACTTCGTATTACTGCCCGTGATGAATCAGGACAAATTATGGCGTTTGAACATGAACAATACCAGCTTGCCGGTGTACAGTTTCATCCTGAATCGATTCTTACTGAGTACGGCGCTGTTATACTTCGGAATTTTATAAATGCACCTTCACGATGAAAAATGTTCTGAATGAGTTGTTTGCCGACAGGCAGCTTACCGAAAAAGAAGCCGAGCTGCTTATGCTTTCCATTGCGGATGGTGATGGCACGGATGCGCAGCTTGCTGCACTGATGACAGTATATAAAATGCGCAGCATTACTCCTGATGAACTTCGTGGTTTCAGAAATGCACTGCTTCAAAGTGCTTTAACTGTTAACTTGGATGCTTCGGATGCCATTGACGTGTGTGGCACCGGCGGCGACGGAAAAAATACATTCAATATTTCTACGCTTGCCGCCATTGTTACAGCTGCTGCGGGCGTTAAAGTTGTAAAGCATGGTAATTACGGAATTTCGTCGGTGTCCGGCTCTTCGGATGTACTGCAAATGCTGGGCTACCGGTTTACGAATGAAACAGATGCATTAAGCGAACAGCTCGGTCAAAACGGAATTTGTTTTTTGCATGCGCCGCTTTTTCATCCGGCTCTTCAACGTGTAGGAGAAATTCGCCGGCAACTGGGCTTCCCTACTTTTTTTAATTTATTGGGCCCGCTTGTCAATCCGGCCCGTCCGGGCGCTCAGGTAATGGGTGTAAACAGCAAGGCACAGGCAAGGCTTTGTCACTATCTCGCACAGCAGCAGGATAAGCGTTATTTCATCGTTCACTCATCCGACGGCTACGATGAAATTTCGCTGACGGCCTCTTTTTATCTCTATTCTCCACAGGGCGATCAGTTGCTGGAGCCTGAAGAGTTTGGAATGAAGCGCAACCGGCCGGAGGATATTGCCGCAGGTTCATCACGCGATCAGTCGGCACAGTGTTTTTTGAATATTCTCAACGGGAAGGGAACACCGGCACAGGAAAATGTGGTTGTGGCAAATGCTGCTGTGGCGCTGGTATGCGGTAATGCGGTGAGCAGCTTTTCAGAAGGGATATCAAAAGCACGTTGGGCGTTGCGTTCGGGCGAGGCGCTGAGAAAATTAAACAGAAGTATTCAACTTTCAAGAAAAGAGGCATGAGCATACTGCATAACATCATTGAAAAAAAACGTGACGAAGTGAATGAGCGCAAAGCCCTTTATCCGGTTGCGCTGCTCGAACGGAGTTTATATTTCTCCACGCCTTGCGTTTCACTCACACATTACCTTCGTCGTAGCGGTAGTTCGGGTGTCATTGCCGAATTCAAAAGACGGTCACCTTCGCGTGGATGGATTAATCAGTATGCCGATGCGGCAACGGTGAGTGTGGGGTATATGCAAAGCGGTGCGGCTGCACTGAGTGTGCTCACCGACGAAAGTTTTTTCGGCGGCTCTTCAAAAGATCTTGAAGTGGTGAGGAGTTTTAATTACTGTCCGGTCCTTCGTAAGGATTTTATTATTGATCCGTATCAGGTAATAGAAGCGCGCTCGATCGGGGCTGATGCAATACTGCTTATTGCTGCCGCACTCGACCGTGTACAGGTATCGGAACTTGCTGCTGCAGCTGCCCAACTTGGCATGGAAACGCTGCTTGAAATTCATTCGGCTGATGAGCTTGACCGTATTGTGGATGGGATAAGTGTAGTAGGGGTAAACAACCGTTCGCTGAAAGATTTCAGTGTGGATATAAAACGTTCGCTGGATCTTTTCCCGGAGTTACCAGCATCGTTACCGAAAATTTCGGAAAGCGGTTTGTCCGAACCGTGGCAGGTAAATCACTTGCGTGAGGCTGGTTTCGACGGTTTCCTGATCGGCGAACAATTTATGAAGTCGCCGGATCCGGTTCGCGCAGCTGCCAGTTTCATTACCCAGTTGTCACACAAGCAGCAGTTGGAAAACGTGTTGAACTAAACCCGGTTTACGTTATGAAAGTTAAAGTATGCGGACTGCGCAATCGCGCAGACATCCTTTCTGTTGCCCAAAGCGGAGCTGATTTTATCGGTTTTAATTTCTACGCCCAGTCGTCAAGGTATGTGCTTCCTGCTCTTGATCCTTCCTTCTGCGCTACGTTGGGTAAATTATTTCCTGATGTAAAGAAGACAGGCGTGTTTGTGAATGCAAGCGAAGAAGAAGTGGATGCAACCATTGCTTTATTTGGGTTAAATGCCGTGCAGTTTCATGGTGATGAACCTGAGGCCTATTGCCGTTCGTTCATGTCTTACATTACGGTTATTAAAGCTGTTCAGGTAAAGTGTGCAGATGATATTACCGGATTAGCCCGCTATGCGAAGTGTTGTCATCTGTTGTTACTCGATACAGCTTCGGTACAGCGGGGTGGAAGCGGGGAGAAGTTTAACTGGGAATTGCTTTCGGACTACTCTGCAAATATCCCGTTTATACTTGCAGGCGGTATCGGGCCTGCTGATGCGGATGCTATTCATTCTCTTGCACATCCGATGCTGGCAGGGGTAGATATTAATAGCCGCTTTGAAATTTCACCCGGACAGAAAGACTGTCCGGCCATTACCAAATTCATCAAACAGCTTCACAATGCAAACATTCGCACAGCCTGATACCAAAGGCTACTACGGAAAGTTTGGTGGCGCATTTATTCCTGAATTGCTGCGTGCAAATGTGGAAGAGCTGCGTGAAAACTATCTCGCTATCTTAACTGACAATGACTTTTGCAGGGAACTGGATGAATTGCTTTCACAGTATGTGGGACGCCCTACTCCGTTGTATGAAGCCCGGCGACTTTCGGCTGTTACGGGTTATCGTGTGTTTCTGAAACGCGAAGATCTTTGCCATACCGGTGCACATAAAATTAACAATGCCGTAGGGCAGATTCTTCTTGCGAAACGACTTGGAAAAAAACGCATCATTGCCGAAACCGGAGCCGGACAGCATGGCGTGGCCACAGCTACCGTGTGTGCGCTTGCGGGTTTGGAATGTGTGGTGTATATGGGTGCAACGGATATTGCACGGCAGGCTCCCAATGTTGGGCGGATGAAGTTGCTTGGGGCAAAAGTGATTCCGGTACACAGCGGTTCAGCCACACTCAAAGATGCAACCAATGAAGCCATCCGCGATTGGATTGCCAATGCTGCAGATACACATTACATCATTGGCTCGGTAGTTGGGCCGCACCCGTATCCCGATCTGGTGGCGCGTTTGCAAGCCGTAATCAGTAAGGAAATCCGTGCACAGCTCGAAACCCGCACCGGTAATCCTTTGCCTGATGCAGTAGTGGCTTGTGTGGGGGGCGGAAGTAATGCGGCCGGAGCATTTTATCATTTTCTGGATGAGTTATCTGTAAAACTTTTTGCCGTAGAAGCAGCCGGCGAAGGCATACACTCAGGCCGTTCGGCCGCTACAACCGTGCTGGGGCGCCCGGGAGTGATACACGGTAGTTATACATTGCTCATGCAGGATGAATTCGGACAAATTACCGAGCCACATTCTGTTTCTGCCGGACTTGATTATCCGGGTATCGGCCCCTTGCATGCTTCACTGTGTGTAAACAACCGTGCCGTTTTTCTTTCGGCCACCGATCAGGAAGCCATTTCTGCTGCACAATTACTGATGCAAACTGAAGGTATTATTCCTGCACTGGAAACGGCGCACGCATTGGCTGTTCTCCACAGACTTCCGCTTGAGCCGGGCGCACTGGTGGTGCTTAATCTTTCAGGGCGCGGTGATAAAGATTTATCTGCATACCTCTCACAACTGCCCAATGAATAAACTGGACCAATTATTTCTGCTCACGCCGCATAATTTGCTTGCCGTGTATGCCACTGCCGGTTACCCTGATCTGAACAGTCTTGCCACCGTATTGCCTGCCTTGCAGGAGGCCGGAGCTGATCTGATTGAAGTGGGTATGCCTTTTTCTGATCCGGTAGCTGATGGTGACGTGATACAGCAAACCAGCGCAATTGCTTTGCGAAACGGTATGCACATGCAACTTATGTTTGAACAGCTGCAACAATTGAAAGTCAGCGTGCTTACGCCAATTGTATTAATGGGCTACATTAATCCGGTGCTGAGTTTTGGCATGGAAAAATTTTTGCAGTGTGCTTCGTCAGCAGGTGTTTCCGGAATTATCCTTCCCGATCTTCCTCCTGAAGAATACGAAGCCTCCTATCGTCATTTGTTTGCCCGATATGATCTTCATGCTGTTTTTCTGGTTACACCTTCCACACCTGATGCGCGCATCAGTTACATTGCATCACTGAGCGGCGGTTTTTTGTATGCCGTGGCAGAAGCTGGTGTAACCGGGTCGAAAAATACATGGCCGGCTTCACGCACCGAATACCTGAAAAGAGTTAAGCAACTCGCCGGTAATCTTCCTGTTCTTGCAGGCTTTGGCATACACAATCATCAGATGTTTACAGCAGTTTGCGAAGTCACTAACGGAGCCATTACCGGAAGCGCTTTTTTGCGTGCACTTGGAAAAGGCGATGATATACAAACCACTATTCACGCATTTGTTAAACAATTAACAGGTAGTTTCAATGATAGTTCAATTGAAAAATAACATCACATCTGCACAGGAAATGCAGGTGAAAAACGAAGTGAGTCTTTCGGGATTTTCACTGCGGGAAGTGGTTACGGCTTCGCAGCGTTATCTGGTTTGTATCGGGAGCAAGCCGGTTGATTTACGTCGCATTGGCTGTTTGCCCGGTGTGCGCGATGTGCATCGGGTAACAGATGCCAATCAGCTTGTTTCGCGTGAGTGGCGGGTGAAAGATACGGTGATTGATATGGGGGATGCATTACACATCGGAACAGGTGAATTCACACTTATGGCAGGGCCTTGTTCCATTGAATCGGAAGCACAGATTGCGGCAACCGTTCAGTTCCTTTCGCAGCAAGGCGTGCGTGTAATGCGTGGCGGTGTGTTTAAGCCGAGAAGTTCGCCGTATGCGTTTCGCGGATTGGGGATTGAAGGGTTGAAATTGTTTTCATCGCTTTGCCATGAGGCCGGGATAAAAATTGTGAGTGAAGTAATGCAGTCGGATCAGATTGAGCAGATGCAGCCTTATGTGGATATTTTTCAGGTAGGTGCGCGAAACGCGCAGAATTTTACGCTGCTTGATGCGCTTGGACAATGCGGGAAACCGGTATTGCTGAAGCGTGGAATTTCCGGCACGGCTGAAGAATTATTATCGGCAGCAGAGTATATTTTTTCCAACGGCAATGAATCCATCATACTCTGTGAACGCGGAATCCGCAGCTATGAAAAAGCCTATCGCAATACACTCGATCTGAATATTGTACCTGTGCTCAAATCGCGTACACATCTGCCTGTGGTGGTTGACCCTTCGCACGGTATCGGTATTCGCCGGCACATTCCGCAAATGGCGCTGGCTGCCGTAATGGCAGGTGCCGACGGGTTGCTGCTTGAAATTCATCCCCAGCCTGAAAAAGCAGCATCAGATGGCGCGCAAACACTTAACTTTGAAGAGGCCGCTTTGCTTTTTTCACAACTCAGGCAAGCGGTTGCTCTTCGTCAATCTTTTCAACTGTGAAAATTGTTCTCATCGACTATCGCGCCGGCAATGTGCAGTCTGTATTGTTTGCGCTTGAACGTTTGGGTGTAAATGCCACACTCAGTAATGATGCTGCCGAAATTGCCTCCGCCGATAAGGTGATTTTTCCCGGTGTAGGTGAAGCATCAACCGCAATGCAGGTATTGCATAAACAACAGCTTAATACACTTATTCCGCAACTAAAGCAGCCGGTGCTTGGCATTTGTCTGGGCATGCAGCTGCTTTGCCGGCATTCCGAAGAAGGTGATACGGCTGCACTAGGCGTGTTTGATGTGGATGTGAAACGCTTTGTTCCGCAACCGGCAGATGCTTTTCAGAAAGTTCCGCACATGGGCTGGAATACGCTTGATGTAATGCGTGGCCCCTTGTTTGAAGGTCTTCCTGAAAAGGCCGCAGTTTATTTTGTACATAGTTTTTACGCCGCACTTTGCACCGATACTGCTGCAGAAGCAAATTACAATATGCCTTTCAGTGCCGCACTTTGCCGCGATAATTTTTACGCCGTGCAGTTTCACCCCGAAAAAAGCGGTGAAGCCGGTGAACGTATCCTTCAAAATTTTCTACAACGCTGATGCAGATTATTCCCGCCATCGACTTAATAAACGGGGCGTGTGTACGCCTTGAACAGGGCGATTACAACCGCCAGACACACTATGCAGAAGATCCGCTTGAAATGGCAAAAGCATTTGAAGCGGCTGGTGTTACACGGCTTCATCTGGTAGATCTTGACGGAGCAAAAGCCGGGCGGGTAATCAATTTGCCGGTGCTCGAACGGATTGCCTCGCATACAGCGCTGCAAATTGATTTTGGCGGTGGTGTGAAATCGGCAACTGATGTGCAGCAGGTGCTTGATGCCGGCGCGCAATGGGTTGCTGTGGGCAGTATAGCCGTGAAATCACCTGAAACTATGCTTCAGTGGTTTCAGGAGTTTGGGGCATCGCGCTTTTTTATTGGTGCCGATGTGCGCGGCACACAACTGGCCGTGAGCGGCTGGCTGGAACAAACACAGGTTGAAATAGTACCGTTTATTCAGCAATATTTGCAGCTGGGAGCCGCTTCTTTTTTCTGTACCGATATTGCCCGCGACGGGCTTCTTCAGGGCCCTTCCGTTGATTTATACCGTATGCTGCTGGAAGAATGTCCCGGCCTTCAGTTAACCGCCAGCGGTGGCGTAGCCAGTGTAAACGATCTTAGCTTGCTGCAGGAATGCGGTTGCGTGGCCGCAATTACCGGGAAAGCCATTTACGAAGGCCGGATTACACTGAATGATCTGCAACGCTGGAACAGTAACGGATCCAATAGCTGATTGATATGCTTACGAAACGAATAATTCCCTGTCTGGATATAAAAGACGGCCGCACGGTGAAAGGTGTAAACTTTGAAGGACTTCGCGATGCGGGTGATGCAGTGGAACTGGCCGAGCGTTATTCACATGAAGGTGCGGATGAGCTCGTATTGCTCGATATTACAGCTACACACGAAAAGCGAAAGACCGTAGCCGGTTTTGTGCGTCGTGTGGCCTCGCGCATCAATATTCCGTTTACAGTAGGCGGCGGCATTACCACAGCCGATGATGTAGCCGCGCTGCTTGATAATGGTGCCGATAAAGTTTCTGTAAACTCGGCTGCATTTCGCAATCCGGCACTTATCGACGAGCTGGCAAAGCGTTTTGGCAGTCAGTGCGTGGTGCTTGCGGTTGATGCCAAAGCCGAAACCGACGGTATTGCCCGTGTGTATCTGGGTGGTGGCCGCGTGCCAACAAACACAGAGGCGCTGCATTGGATCCGCGAAGCGGTAAACCGCGGAGCCGGCGAAATCTTACTTACGTCGATGAATCACGACGGCACAAAATCAGGCTTCGCGCTTGAGCTTACACGGCAGGTTTCCAAAGCCGTAAATGTGCCGGTTATCGCTTCGGGCGGAGCGGGGAACATGGCGCATTTTTATGAAGCATTTACGCAGGGACATGCTGATGCCGCGCTGGCGGCCAGTCTTTTTCACTTTGGCGAATTATCAGTTCCCGCGCTGAAACAGTATCTTGCTTCGCAAAATATTCCTGTTCGTCTTACTCATTAATCTGCCATGCGTAAATTCATACCGCTGCTTTTGCTGTTTGGCTTGCTTGCTTCGTGCGCTCCCACACGTTATGTACGTCCGCTCGAACATAAAACACATGCTGCAGCTGCCAGCTTTGGTGGCCCTGTTATTGGTTTTGCCGGCGCAGTGCTGCCCATTCCGTTTACAAGCATTGGCTACGGCTATGGCCTGAAGCCACAACTTACCGGCTATGCCAATTTGCACACAACCAGTTTGCTGTTTGGTAATTTTCAAACCGATTTGGGTATTTGTACAAAACTCTGGAGCAGTTCTGATTCTCGGTTGCTGTTAACCGGAAATGCGGGAGTTAATTTCGCATTCAATTTTAAAAATGGCGATCCGCGTATATGGCCACAGCTTGATCTGAATGTAAGTTACACGTTGGGCAAAGGAAAAAGTTTTGTGTATGCAGGCGCCGGAAGCTGGTTTGAGTTTTCGAAAACCCGCGCCCACGAACAGCCGCAACCTGCGCAGGTTTTACTTTATCCGCAACTGGGTTTTCAGCTTGTGCGTACCCGGCTCAATTATACGTTTGAACTGAAAGGCCTGCAACTCGGCACTCCGAATACGCCCAATGTGGTAGATTATAAAGGAATAGGCGGTAACGGAGCGATTGGTTTTTACTTTGGCCTCACTTACCGCTTTGGCAAATCAGCAGAAGTTAGTACTACCACACCTGTAAATCTTTAAGCAAGATGCGTAAACAAGTATTCTTCTTTCTGCTGCTGCTTACCGGTTGTGCCCGGCTCGACAGCTCATTGTATAATCTTGGTGATAAAATCACAGAATATAAACTTGACAATTACACCGGCGAGCAGGATTTTATTCTTGATGCCTCATACGCTATTCCTGACAGTCTGATTCATCTGTTCACACTTGCTTCGCAGGGGCCGGATGAAACATCGGCTACAACAATTCATGCAATTTATATTGGCGATATTTCGCGCATTGCAACGGATACTGTAATTCTGTATTGCCACGGAAACAAATGGCACATGGATTTCTATTGGCAACGCGCCAAATTGCTGGCCAATACCGGGCATAAAAACCGGTTTGGGGTGCTTATGCTCGATTATCGCGGCTTTGGTTTGTCGGATGGCGAACCCACCGAGCAGGGTATGTATGCCGATGTGGATGCGGCACAACGCTGGCTTCGCGATAACGGACTTACTGGCGACAGGCTGATGATGTATGGGTTCAGTCTGGGCAGCGCGGCGGCCTGCGAACTCACTGCGCATCCGCGCACACTTACCCCGGCCAAACTTTTGCTCGAAGCGCCGTTTGCTTCTTCGGCAGTAATGGTGGCCGATGGCAGTCAGCTGAATATGCCGGCAACTTACTTTACCGATCTTGAAATAGATAATGCCGAAGAAATAAAAAACATTCAGCAGCCTTTATGCTGGCTGCATGGAACGAATGATAATTTTCTCAGCATTACTACACATGGCGAGGTTGTTTACAATAATCATAACGGTGTATATAAAGAAGCGCACCGCATTGATGGTGCCGACCACGGTGAAGTGCCCGCCAAAACAGGATTTCAGACATACAGCAACTTGCTGTTACAGTTTATTACCCGATAACAATGAAACCAGATTTTACTAAATCAGCCGACGGACTGTTGCCTGCCATTGTACAGGATGTGCGTACACGCCAGGTATTGATGCAGGCGTATATGAATGAAGAAGCATTTTTACTTACACAGCAAACCGGTTTGGCTACATTCTGGAGCCGCTCACGCAGTGCGCTTTGGGTGAAAGGCGAAACAAGCGGACATTACCTGCATGTAAAGGAGATGTTGATTGACTGTGACGGCGATTCTGTGCTCATAAAAGCGGAGCCTGCCGGGCCTGTTTGCCATACCGGCGCGCCTACCTGCTGGAATGAATTAAATGAACCTGATTTTCTTGCCAAGCTTGAAGAAATTATCCGTGAGCGGAAAAATGATCCATCCTCAACTTCTTATACCTCAACGCTTTTGGCGCGTGGCATAAATAAAGTGGCACAGAAAGTAGGGGAGGAAGCAGTTGAGCTTGTCATAGAAGCTAAAGATGACAACCGCGACCTCTTTCTGGGTGAAGCCGCTGATCTGCTTTACCACTATCTGGTACTGCTCACCGCCAAAAATTGCAGTTTGGCCGATGTGCTCGCTGTGCTTGAAAAAAGGCACAAGCCCAAACAGTAAAGGGTTTCGGCACGTACATTACGGTGACGTGAACTTTCCGTTTACCGATTTAGCCATTTCATTAGTTAAAAACGTAGTTCCGCATAAAGTACTTTTGTGCGGAACTTTTCATTTTAATTAGTCCAGATTACAATAAACAAAGTCGTCTAAACGACATCAACAACAAAACTTATATGCAAATACACTTCAAAAACCTGTTTACCGCTTTTTGTACTATGCTGAGTTTGTCGGCAATGGCGCAAAACAGCACAGTAAGCGGTGAAGTCAGAGACGCACTTTCAGGCGAATCACTTATTGGTGTGGTGGTGAGTGTGGCCGGAAAGCCGGCTGTCGGCGCTGTAACCAATGCTTACGGATTTTATTCGCTATCTGTACCAGCGGGCGAAACACAGCTTGTGGCACGCTACATTGGTTACAAAGCCGATACACAGCGTGTAAAGGTAAACGGTGCAATACGGGTAAATTTTAATCTTATTCCCGAAGGCAAGCAACTGGCTGCAGTGGAAGTGACTGGCGAAAAGGGCAATGAAAACCTTACCAAGCCCACTATGGGTACCACTAAACTTGATATGAAAGAAGTGGCAGCCATTCCGGTGCTCATGGGTGAAAAAGATATATTGAAAACAATACAATTGCTGCCCGGCGTAAAATCGGCGGGTGAGGGTAATGCCGGCTTTTATGTGCGTGGAGGCGGACCTGATCAGAATCTGATTCTGCTTGATGAGGCCACGGTTTACAATGCTTCGCATCTGCTGGGCTTTTTTTCAACCTTTAATTCAGATGCGTTGAAAGATGTAACACTGCACAAAGGCGGAATGCCTGCCGAATATGGCGGACGACTTGCCAGTGTGCTGGATGTTCGTATGCGCGATGGTAACGACAAACGTTTCGGTGCCGATGGCGGGATCGGTGCCATTTCGTCGCGCCTCACCATAGACGGGCCTTTGGTGAAAGACAAAGGTTCGTTCATCGTATCTGGACGTCGCACGTATGCGGATGTGTTTCTCCGGCTGTCGAACGATAGTAACCTTAACCAAAGTATTCTGTACTTCTATGATTTGAATGCCAAACTGAATTATCGCATAAACGATAATAACCGCATTTTTGTGAGCGGATATTTCGGACGCGATATTTTTGGTTTTGGAGAAGCGTTGAAATTTGACTGGGGAAATGCTACCGGAACGATTCGCTGGAATCATATCTTCAACGAAAAACTTTTTTCAAATACTTCCATCATTTACAGTAACTACGATTATGCCATTGACCAGACGTTTGGTTCAAACCAAATCGGCATCAAATCAAACATCCGCGACTGGAACTTTAAACAGGATTTTCATTACTTTCCGCGAAATGGTATGGCGCTGAAAGCCGGATTAAATGTCAACTATCACACTTTTCTGCCCGGGAAAGTGACCGTGGGAGAAGCCAGTTCTTTTAATCCGCTCGAACTCGATCTTCAGTACGCGCTTGAGTCGGCTGTTTATCTTCAAAATGAACATCAGGTTAATGAACGGTTTTCAATGAACTACGGCATCCGTATTTCGATGTTTAATGTGTTGGGGAATGGCAATGTATATACGTATGATGCAAATGGCGAAGTAACAGATACCACTTCATACCGTAAAGGCGAAATTGTGAAAACCTATTATGGTATAGAGCCACGCCTTTCGATGAGCTATTTGCTCAATGAGAAAAATTCGGTTAAAGTTTCCTACAATCGTACACAACAGTATATTCATCAGCTTTCCAATACCACTACCACATTTCCTACCGATTTGTGGATTCCGAGCAGTGTGAATGTGAAGCCGCAAATGGGTGATCAGATTGCGGCGGGGTGGTTTTCGAATTTTAAGGAAAACAGTTATGAGTTTTCTACTGAAGTATATTACAAGAACCTGACCAATCAGATTGATTACCGCAACGGTGCACAGCTTATTCTCAACGAAAATGTAGAAGGCGAATTGCTCTCGGGCAAAGGCCGTGCGTATGGCGTAGAGCTGCTTCTGCGCAAGCGTAAAGGTAAATTTACCGGCTGGGTAGGTTATACGCTTTCGCGCACGGAACGTAAGTTCGAAGGCATTAACAAAACAAACTGGTTTCCCGCACGTCAGGATCGCACACACGATGTGTCGCTGGTGGGTATTTACCAGCTTAGTGAAAAATGGACATTCTCTGCCGCGTTTGTGTTCTACACAGGCAATGCAGTTACGTTCCCGAGTGGCAGCTATGTGGTTGATGGTAACGTTGTGCCTTACTATACCGAGCGAAATGCCTACCGCATGCCCGATTATCACCGCCTTGATCTTGGCGCTACATTTTATCCGAAAAAGAAAAACAAACGCTGGAAGAATTACGAAAGCAACTGGAATTTCTCGGTGTACAATGCGTATGGCCGCGAAAATGCCTTTGCCATTCAGTTCCGGCAGGATCCAGATGATGCTTCGCGCATGCAGGCTGTACAGATTACACTTTTCCGCTGGATTCCTTCTGTTACGTACAACTTTAAATTCTAATCCGACATGAAACAAATTCTCTTCATATTTTCCATTGCGTCACTTTTGGTGTTAGGTTCTTGTGAGAAAGTAATCGACATTGACCTTAACAGCGCCGATCCGAAATTAGTGATTGAATGCTTGCTTACCGATACAACAGGGCCTTGTAAAGTATCACTCACACGTACGGTTGATTATTTCGACGGCGGAAACTCGCCCGGCGTATCCGGCGCTACGGTAGTGCTGAGCGACAATGCCGGAAATACTGAACAACTGAGCGAAGTTACGCCCGGCAATTATATTGCAACCACCATGCAGGGTACGCCCGGCCGCACTTATACGCTTAGTGTAACGGTTAACGGCACTACATACACCTCGCAATCAACCATGCAGCAGCCGGTGCCTATTGATACCATTTTTGCAGAGTACTTTCCGCCCTTGTTTGGTGCTGATGGTGGTTATGTAACTACTGCGCCGGTACAGGATCCGGCCGGTGTAGCAAATTTTTACCGGCAGCGTATTTTTATCAATGGTGTGCTACAGGATACTGCCGGTACTTATTTTCTTGCTGATGATTTATTTTCAGACGGGCGTTACGTGCAGTTCCCTTTGTTTCCGGTAATTGCGCAGCTTGGCGATACGGTAACGGTGCAAATGTGGCTGCTTGAAGAAAAGGCTTACCGTTATATCGAAGCACTTTCGCTTATTTCGGGCGGTACAGATCCTACACAGGCTGCGCCGGCCAATCCCGATTATCAGTTTACGAATGATGCGCTGGGTTATTTTATGGCCGCACCTGTGGTATCGCGCACGTTTGTGGTGCAGTAGTTCAATTGGAATTACATAAAACCGCCTGCACTCAATCAAGTGCAGGCGGTTTATTTATTGAAGAACGTTCAGATAACGGCAAGCAGAATTTTTCCGCACACGGCTTTTGCTACAGCCCGGGATCCCACAAAAAAAATGTAGAAGTGATAAAAGAAACTACGTTCACGCGGGAGGAAGAGATGTGCGTATTGCGGTTGTGTTTCTAAAATTGCACTCATGAGCAGAAGTTTTTGCCGCAATAAACTGCCGGGATGCGAAAGTGCACAGGCACTGTCGAGTAAGCCAAGGGTGCGTGGGTAGCGAAGTGCAAATGCTACTATTTTTTTGTCGCGTGTGGTGGCGTTTGATTCATTGCGCAGGCCGAGTGCTTTGGAGTAAAGCGCAATACTTGCGGCATCAGGCTGCTTGCCGCCGAGAAGATAGCGGCCCCAAATTGCGGCTTCAGCTTCGGGTGTCATTGCTTGTGTTGCTTGCGCATTTCTTCGCGCAGCAGTGCAATTTGCTGCGCCAGCGTTTTATTTTGCTCCTGAAGTTTTGACACAACTACCGAGAGATGAAGCAGGTAAATCAGTATCGCAAAAATGGCCCCTGTAAATACCAGATTGGGCGGATCAAACACGCCAATGAAATCAGCAATTACTTCGAGTCCCTGCCGCCAGAAAGCAAACGCAATAAGCAAGGCCGAGCATACAATCCAGATAATCGCATATTCCTCGCGCAAACGGCCACGATAAATGAGTCGCGCTATGAACGCCAGAAATGCAAAACTGGCAATGATGGCAAGCAATTGAACTCTCTCCATACACTTCAGTGTGAGGTGATACACAAACCTAATCATTTGCCGCCGAAGCAGCAATGCCTATTTACTTTCGTTCCAGGTTTTGTACACATCCTGCTGTGCCGGCCGAAACGGAGGTATGCGGCGCAGCGGCTCACATTCCTCCAAAGTATGATGCAGCTCGAAAGGCAGTTGCTGATACAATTCAGTGCCTTTTGTTTTCCAGCCAATCATTTCATCACTCACATCCTTCACAATCTTTCCGGGATTACCCACTACCACTTTGCGCGCCGGAATTAGTGTATCCGCCGCAATAAACGTGAGCGCCCCCACAATACATTCATCGCCAATCACCACATTGTCCATCACCACCGCATTCATACCAATTAAACAATTGCGGCCAATGGTGGCGCCATGAATAATTGCCCCGTGTCCGATATGTGCTGCTTCATGCAAACGTACAGTTACACCCGGAAACATATGAATGGTGCAGTTTTCCTGCACATTACAGCCATCTTCAATAATTATCTGTCCCCAGTCGCCACGTATCGCAGCACCCGGGCCCACATATACATTTCGTCCGATAATTACATTGCCCGTAACCGCAGCCTGCGGATGAATAAACGATGATTCGTGAACAACCGGGCGATACCCGTTAAATGCGTAACAAGCCATGTGAGATGAACTGATGTTGTGGATAGTGACTGATGAATTCGTGTTCGGGATTTGTATTTCCGGTAGCTTCGATCCCCGCAGAAAATGCGGGTACTTAGCCGCCGGGTTGGATGCTCACGGTGCCTGAGTTTATCGAAGGCACCGTGAGTAAAGTGTTCAGCTAAAATAGTCGAACTGATCGTATGGATGCCTTTTGGCGTGAATGGCTTTTACTTCACGGAAAAGCAGCTGACGGAATTCATCCACGTTTTCCTTGCTGGCGGCGGAAATAAAAATGCAGGGGTCGCTGAGTTTACTCATCCAGCTTTTCTGCAGCTCGGCCAGCGAAAGATTCTGATGGGCGGTGGGATTAAGCGGATCGGCATTGTGGGCGTTTTCGCGGTATGCATCAATTTTGTTGAAGACAAGAATGGTGCGTTTGTCCTTAGCGCCAATTTCGGCCAGCGTTTCGTGAACTACGTTAAGCTGGTCTTCAAACTGCGGATGTGAAATGTCAACCACATGGAGCAATATATCCGCTTCGCGCGTTTCGTCGAGAGTTGATTTGAACGACTCTACCAGCTGGTGCGGCAGTTTACGGATGAATCCTACGGTATCTGAAAGCAGGAAAGGTAAATTGCCCACAACCACCTTTCGCACCGTCGTATCGAGAGTGGCGAAGAGTTTGTTTTCGGCAAACACATTCGATTTCGACACGAGGTTCATGATGGTTGATTTACCTACGTTGGTGTAGCCAACAAGAGCCACACGCACCAGCTCGCCACGGCTTTTGCGCTGTGTGGCCATTTGCCGGTCTATTTCCTTTAGCTCGTCTTTCAGTGCCGAAATGCGGTTGCGCACAATACGGCGGTCGGTTTCAATTTCCTTTTCGCCAGATCCGCCGCGTGTACCTGTGCCGCCGCGCTGCCGTTCAAGGTGGGTCCACATACCGGCAAGGCGTGGCAGCAGATATTGCCAGCGTGCCAGTTCAACCTGTGCCTTGGCATGTGCCGTGCGCGCACGACCGGCAAAAATATCGAGGATGAGCAGGTTGCGGTCAATAACCCGGCGCGCAAACTCCTTTTCCAGGTTGCGCTGCTGCGAGGGCGAAAGCTCGTCGTCGAAAATGAGGAGATCAATTTCGTTGGCTTCCACAAATGCCTTTACCTCGGCTACCTTGCCCGAGCCAATGTGCGTGCGCGGATCAGGATGATCCATTTTCTGCGTGAAACGTTTTACAGGCAATACGCCCGCCGTTTCCGCCAGAAAGGCCAGCTCATCAAGATATTCCTTTACCAGTTCATCGGACTGGCGCTTTTCACTCACGCCAATTAATACAGCCCGCTGTCCCGATCGGACAGTAGTTAACGATTCAATCAATGAAATTCAGATATTAATATTATTCCGACAAAAGTACTGTGAATAAGGCAAATGAGGAAGAAAAACTACAAGGGCTTGCGGTAAAGCGAAGTGTTTTGAAAAGTTTCTTTTTCGCGGTACTGAAACCATATCCAGCCAGCATGCATGCGTACATTTTTGGGATAGGGAAATTCAAGCACGATTTCATTACCCAACCGGCCGGTCAATAAATTTATTTGTTGCAGTCCTGAATGGCGTCCATCTGCCGTTAATAAGTAAGCCTGTTGTGTAATTTCATCCACAATCACTGCATCTGGTCTTTTATTCACCAGATTTATCGGTAGTTTGAATTTACGCACCAATGTGGCCTTATTGTCGTACACGTATGTGTCGCCGCTGCATAAATTAAAAATGTACACACTGTCATTAATGATATGCAGGCTGGCCGCTACAGGGTCTTTATAGAGAATAGCCTCAGTGAAAAATGGATCCGACTTTAACAGGAAGTCGATGGCTGGACTTCCCATACCCGATTGCATGATGCGTTCGTGATTTACACGGCGGTGCGCTTCATCTTCATACATCTGCGTTCTTACCGAATCGGTAATTGTAAGGATGCTTATTTGTGTGTTGGTGCGAATATTCAGCGCGGAATAAGAAACGGCCAGTTTTGAGGCTGCATACTTTTCATAAAAGTAATACGCACCGTTTTGCGCAGTAAGCGGAAGCAGTGTGGCGCGAAATGCATCGAGTGTGGATTCCTGAAACAGAATATTTATTCCGCTTTCATTTTTCAACAGGTCGATCTGAAGAGTTTGCGCAGCGCAAATTATATGCACATTGCCAAACGCATCTGTAAACAATCCCTTTGCCGGGTAAGGAACCGGAACCGATTTTACTGTTTTAAAGGTGCTGTCGAGCACAAACAGGATTGATTTTTCGGGCGAATTTTTATATCCGAGAATAAGCGTGAAACTACTACTGAACGCATAATCGAGTACCTGATGTGTTTTTGACTCGAAAATAATCATCGCCTGGTCTGATATCATTACTTCGCTTAACAAGATGTTTCGCGGATTTAGTAGAATGATGCCTGTTGCTGATTTAACCGGTATTTCAGTTTGCTGGTAATTAAGGTGTGAAATTTTCAGCAACATATCATTTTCTGAAATAGCAATACTGAATCGGCCAAGCGAATCGGAAATAGCAAGTTTATTGCCCGGTACCGACACGATCTGTGCTCCGGCAATATTGGCTGAATTTACAGCATCTTTCAGTGTCCCGTTTATTACCTGCCCGAAGAGCGAAAACGGGAGGATGGCAAGCAACAGAAGAAGGGGCGTTTTTTTATACATATCCGGCCTGTTTAATTATTTGCAGACGCAGGCTTTTCGAAATTCCATAAACAATTGTTGGATGTACTAAGTCAAATTGCCCGGTTTCTGTAAAACAAAAGCGTTACAGCCAGTTGCATGTGAATGCAGCTTGAATTGTGAATGCAGATGTACCTACTAAAAATGCAAAGCGACAGCAATCAATTCTTGCTGTCGCTTTGCGAATGAATAGTGTGAGCTGCTTTACTTTTTCAGCGTTTGCAGATAAGCTGCAAGCGAATCAATTTCAGCTGGTGTGAGTTCGTCTTTGTATGCGCGCATGGCTTTGCGGCCGTTTGTTATCACAGCAGCTGCACCGGCTTTATCAAGTGTACTTGTGCTCAGGTCGTATGCGCCGCCAATTGCGGCTTTGCCATCGTTGCCATGGCAAACCACGCATTTTGCAGCATACAAGGTTTGTGCATTTGCTGCGGGAGCCGGTGTTTGATTGTCTGGTGCAGCCTGCTCACTACCCGAACCGCAGGAAGCGGCCTGCAAGGCAAGGGCAATAAGGGCCGGTAGGAAAAGTTTCATACGGAATTATCGCTTAGAACCAGCCACGGGCAATGCCTTCGGCGCGGAAAGGCCAGGGAATCATGGCAAGAATGAGCAGCAGGCCGAGCAAAAACCAGATCGCTGTACGTTTGTGTTTGGCCACATCAGTGGTGGCGCGTTTGGCTGATGCGCTGCCAATGGTAACAAAAGCAATGGCCACCACCATGCCAAGCAGGTGCTCAAGCGCAAAAAAACGAAGCGCAGGTACTTTCATGGCTGCACCAAAATCGTTAAGTGCTTCACTCACGGTCGGACTCACGAAATAAAGAATCAGTCCGATTACCAGCTGAAGGTGCACACTGATTACGGTAAATGTAGCCAGCTTGCGGTCGAGCGGCTGATAGGGTTTGTTGCCCAGCCAGCCGGCAAGTGCTTTAAAACCGGCAAAAACAAGCAGAAGAAGTGCTATCCAGCGCAGTCCGCTGTGGGCATGGTCGAGTGCAGAATACATAGTGTGCTTTTTTTGGTGCTCCAAATGTAATCAAAACCCGCTTTGCGGCATCCTGCTTCAAATGCTTTTAATATACCGCTTTTCAGCTGTCAAAACCGTTCGTATGAACACCTTCCCAACACGCCGAAATAATGATACATTTGTTTCTTTCTCTCACGCTACAATGAAACACTTTATTACGGCTGCTGTATTTTGGTTTACGGCAATACTGGCACAGGCTCAGGTCACCACTTTCCCGGTTAACGGAGCACCCAATCCAAATCATAACTATGTGGCTTTTACCAACGCCCGCATCTTTGTAGATGCAGAAACGGTAATTGAAAAAGGCACACTGCTCATCCGCGACGGCTACATTGCCGATGCCGGTGCGGCTGTGGTTATTCCTGCCGGCACAGTGGTAATTGATTTGCAGGGCAAATGGATTTATCCCTCCTTCATCGATCCCTATACTACCTACGGTATGCCGCGTCCGAAAAGGCCCGAGTACGATCCGGCTCCGCAATACGAAGCAGCCCGCCCCGGTGCGTATGCTTGGAATGACGCGCTGAAGCCTGATAATGACGCCTATCGGCATTACACAACAAGCGCGGAAAATGCCGCCGCCTACCGGAACACCGGCTTTGGCACAGTAATGAGTTATTACCCTGATGGTATTGCACGCGGTACAGCCACATGTGTCACACTCAACGCTGATCAGGGCGATAACCGTTCGATGCTTCAGGATAAAGTGGCGGCCTGCTATTCATTTAGCAAAGGCACGTCACGGCAGGAGTATCCCGGCTCGCTGATGGGCGCCATTGCGCTCATGCGCCAGACCTACGCGGATGCCGCATGGTACAAATCGCTCAAAACAAAAACCGAGTACAATCATTCGCTTGATGCGTGGATTGGCATTCAGTCATTGCCGCAGATTTTCGAAACAACTGATAAGTGGAACGTACTTCGTGCAGATAAGGTAGGCGATGAGTTTGGCGTGCAATACATTTTTAAAGGCAGCGGCAACGAATATCAGCGCATGGAAGAAATGAAAGCCACCGGCGGGTCGTTTATTCTTCCGCTCAATTTCCCTGCTGCGTTTGATGTGGACGATCCGTTTGATGCGCGCATGATTGCCTATGAAGATCTCAAGCACTGGGAACTTGCACCGCTTAATCCCGGCGCATTTGAAAAATACGGAATCCGTTTTGCCCTTACGGCATCCGGGCTTGATGATAAAGGTGAGTTTCTGACCAATCTGCGCCGGGCCATTCTGTTTGGGCTGACTGAGAAAATGGCATTGCGTGCGCTTACCACTGTACCTGCCGAAATGCTGGGTATTGCCGACAGGGCCGGTGCATTGCGCAAGGGTATGCTCGCCAATTTCATTATCACCTCCGGTAATGTATTTGCCGAGAATACCGTGATTTGGGAAAATTGGGTGCGCGGTACAAAATATGTGGTGAATGATATGAGTAAAATTGATCTCCGTGGTTCCTATCAGTTAACCGTTGGTAATGATGCCGCGCGCAGTTTCAAAATTTCCGGATCACTCATGAAAATGAAAGGCTCGGTGCAAAATGCCGATTCTTCGAAAACTCCGGTAATGGTTGACCTTTCGGGCAATGCAATTACGCTGGTGTTCACGCCAAAAGGCATGGAGGGCGCCTACCGTCTCAGCGGCAGCGTGGATGCGGCTACCCGGCAAATGACCGGCTCTGCACAATTACCCGACGGGAAATGGATGAACTGGAGCGCAAAGTATGTAGCGGCTTACGACGAAAAGCCTTCCACACCGGATACCACCAACTGGTACCTGCCCACACTCGACGATGTGATCTATCCGTTTGCAGCATACGGCATGCCGCGCAACGATACCAGTTTTATTGATAAAATGAAACGTCGTTACGATGCGGTGCTGATCAAAAATGTAACGGTGTGGACAGGCACCGAAGGTGATACAGCCATGCCCGATATGGATGTATATATTACGGAGGGCCGCATTGTACGCATTGCAAAAAATATTGATGCGCCCAAAGGTGCATTCGCACTGGTGATCGACGGCACAGGCAAACACCTTACGCCTGGCATCATCGACGAGCACTCGCACATTGCTGTTGCGGGCGGAGTCAATGAAGGCTCACAGGCCTCAACCGCCGAAGTCCGCATTGGCGATGTAATTAATCCCGACGATGTAAATATCTACCGCCAGCTTTCAGGCGGTGTTACAGCATCGCAACTGCTGCATGGCTCTGCCAACCCGATTGGCGGACAGTCGGCGCTGGTGAAACTGCGCTGGGGCAGCAATGCCGAACAGATGAAAATTGCCGGCGCTACCGGGTTCATCAAATTTGCACTGGGTGAGAACGTGAAGCAGGCCAACTGGGGCGAATATCACACCATACGTTTCCCGCAATCACGCATGGGTGTGGAACAGGTGTATTACGACCATTTCACCCGCGCCCGCGAATATCAGAAGCAGTGGGAAGAATGGAAAAAACTTTCGCCCAAAGACCGCGAAAAAGCAACACCGCCCCGCCGCGATCTCGAACTCGAAACGCTGGTGGAAATTCTTACGCAAGCCCGTTTCATTACCTGTCATTCCTATGTGCAGTCTGAAATAAACATGCTCATGCACGTGGCTGATTCGATGGGCTTTAAGGTGAATACCTTCACACATATTCTCGAAGGGTACAAAGTGGCGGATAAAATGCGCAAGCACGGTGCCGGCGGCTCGTCGTTTGCCGACTGGTGGGCATACAAAATGGAAGTGATGGATGCGATTCCTCAAAATCCGGCCATTTTGTTCCGCATGGGCATTGTGGTAGCCGTAAATTCTGACGATGCCGAGATGGCCCGCCGTCTCAATCAGGAAGCTGCAAAGAGTATTAAGTACGGTGATCTCACCGAAGAAGAAGCGTTGATGCTGGTTACTTCTAATCCGGCCAAACTCCTGCATCTCGATAAACATCAGGGCCGTATTGCAGTGGGTATGGATGCCGATGTGGTGCTTTGGTCCGACAACCCGCTTTCCATTTATTCGCGCGTGGAAAAAACGCTGGTGGATGGAAAAGTACTTTACGATTCGGGCGATGATGCACGCCGTCGTGAAGAAATGGAAAAGGAACGGGCACGCATTATTCAGAAAATGATGCACGAAAAGGAAAACGGTGCTCCTACTGTGAAACCGCGCATGAAGCGGATGAAGGTATGGGATTGCGAAGATCTCGGAACCGAAAACGATTACCTGAATGATGCAGAATAAAAGAGCCTCACGTATGAAACGTATTTCACTTCTCTCTCTCTCATTTGCGCTGATGGCAGCTTTACCTGCACTGGCGCAGAAACCCGTTCCAGGCAAACCGCAAACCAAAAGTATTTTGCTCATGAATGGTGTGGCACATATTGGCAACGGCACCGTGATTGAAAATTCGGTAATCGGTTTCCGTAATGGGAAAATAGAACTTGTGGGCGATGCACGCACGGTACGCATCGACCGTTCGGCTTGGGATACCGTGGCCGACTGTTCGGGCAAACATCTTTATCCCGGTCTCATTGCGCCTAATTCCACACTCGGACTTACCGAAGTGGAGGCTGTGCGCGCATCCAACGATCAGTATGAAGTAGGTGGCTACAATCCGCATGTCCGCTCACTGATTGCCTGGAATACCGATTCGAAAATTATTCCCACCGTGCGTACCAATGGTGTGTTAATGGCACAGGTAACGCCGCGCGGTGGCCGGATTTCGGGTACATCAAGCGTGATGCATCTCGACGGGTGGAATTGGGAGGATGCTGTACATAAAGCGGATGATGGCATACACATTAACTGGCCGTCATATATTTCCTACAACTGGACAGAGCAAGGTCCCGGCGGATACGAGCGCAGCAAGCGTTATCTCGATCAGCGCCACGAACTGGAACAGTTTTTTACCGAGGCTAAAGTATATTGTTCGGTGCCAGCACAGCCCGAAAAGAATTTGCGCTATGAAGCCATGCGTGGCGTATTCAACGGTAGCAAAGCCATTTACATTCACGCCGACTATGTGAAGGAAATTACCGAAGCGGTTGCATTTGCACAGAAATTCGGTCTCAAACGCATGGTTATTGTGGGCGGTGCCGACAGCTGGATGTGTACTGCAGAATTAAAGGCGGCTTCGATACCCGTAATGCTCGGGCGCGTACACAGTTTGCCCCAAACCGATGGCGATGATGTGAACCAGTCATACAAAACACCGTCACAACTTATGAAAGCCGGTGTGCTTTTCTGTCTCCAGAACGCCGGTGATCAGGAAGCACATGGCACACGAAATTTACCTTTCCTTGCCGGTACGGCCGCCGCGTGGGGACTTTCGAAAGAAGAAGCACTGATGTCGGTTACGCTCAGCAGTGCGAAAATACTAGGTGTTGATGCGCAATGTGGTTCACTCGAACCGGGCAAAGACGCCACGTTGTTTGTGTCTGATGGTGATGCACTTGACATGCGTGGTAATCATGTGCGCGCCGCATGGATTCAGGGCAGGAGGCTGGATTTGAGAAACGAACAGACTGAAATGGCTGAAAAGTATCAGGATAAATATGGATTAAAGAAGAAACAGTAAATGGAAAGGCCACCTCGTAAAAAGGTGGCTTTTTTTGTGTTGGGGAGGACGAAAGGGTGAAATAGGAATTATATTTGGGGATGTGGTTGAAGGGCTTGAATGATGTAGTTGCATTTGTCAGGGAGCAACACCTTAATAATATTGGTTTTACTCCGGTTACCAATTTCCATACCTGCACTAATCCTTACACCGGCTACAAGGCTTTTACGCGCGTTGAGGCCGCAACGCTTAACCGTGCGCTTGAACAGGCCAAACTTATCTGTGCACAGGAAGGCAAATGCCTTTACCAGATTTGCATCGAGGTCTTCCACGAAATCACCTCTGCACGTCTTGAAGCCCTTGCACTTGGGCTTGATGCTCCTCCTGAGCCACCCTTCTATACCGGAGATCCCACGCTGTCTTTCAATTCCTCCTTCAAAAAAAAGCCTGCTCCCAAACGGAAACAGGCCTCCAAATGTGCGGTTTAGGCGGGTTACTTCCCCAATTCGCGCTGATACATCATTACCACATTTTCGAGCCCGAAATACAGGGCGTCGGCAATGAGTGCGTGACCAATTGAAACTTCCTGCAATGCGGGAATGTGTTGGGCAAAGTAGCGCAGGTTTTGCAGGTTAAGATCGTGCCCGGCGTTAATGCCCAGCCCAAGCTGCTGTGCACGTTGAGCGGCTTTAACAAACGGGGCAATAGCCGCTTCGCGGTTTTCGGTGTAGTGGTGGGCGTAGCTTTCGGTGTAAAGCTCAATACGATCAGTGCCGGTTTCGGCGGCGCCCTCCACCATTTTTTCGTCGGCATTTACAAAGATGCTGGTGCGTATGCCATGCTGCCTGAACAGCGCAATAATTTCGCGCAGGTAATCGCGGTGGGCGTGCGTGTCCCAGCCATGATCGGAGGTAAGCTGGCCCAGCGTATCGGGCACAA
Organism: Bacteroidota bacterium; assembly: GCA_020402865.1. Lineage (NCBI taxonomy): Bacteria > Pseudomonadati > Bacteroidota > Bacteroidota bacterium. The sequence continues at coordinate 101,606 of JADBYT010000026.1, forward strand.
GCGTAACCTGATGCGGGCGTGTTTCGAGCACAAGGTCGATGAACTTTTGCTCGCGCGGGTTGCCTTCAATGTTGAACTCGGTGGTGATGAGCGGACGAATGGCCCTGACGTCGGCGTAGCGGATGTGGCGTTCATCGGGGCGGGGATGCACGGTGATGCCATTTGCGCCAAAGCGTTCACAATCTGCGGCTGCTTTCACCGGATCGGGTATGTGACCTCCGCGACTGTTTCGCAAAGTGGCAATTTTATTGATGTTTACGCTGAGGTGGATCATAGACAATGTGTCTGAAATTTTTGTGCAATTATGCGCTATGCTTTTGCGTTGGGCACACTCACTTCATCCACAAACCTGCGCATGAGCGGGCCGCTGGCAATGCTGGTAATGAGTGCCATTACAACCAGCGCCACAAACACAGGTTGCGAAATGAGTCCGGCTTCAAATGCCAGTTTACCCAGTATAATTTCCATTGCGCCGCGCGCATTGAGTCCAAAGCCCACGGCTATTGCATTGCGCTTAGACAGCCCCCCGATTCGTGCGCCGGCGCCGGCGCCAATTACTTTTCCGATAAACGCAATTACCAGCACCACGCCCACAATCAGCCAATCGAAATGCTCCACGAAATTTACCTTGAGACCGATTGACACAAAGAATAACGGCGCAAAGAAATTGGTTACAAACTGGTGAATAATTTCGCGCGCCTGTTCGCGCAGGTGAACCGAATCACCAATGGCAATGCCGGCAATAAACGCACCCAGAATGGCGTGCAGCCCGATACTTTCGGTAAAAGCCGCGCAAAGCAGGCAAAGCCCCAGACTAAGCGCCAGCACGCCGCCCGGCCACGATAAACGGGTTTGCACCCAGGGCAGTACCCTGTCAATAATGCGCCGGCCAATAAACAGCATAAACGCACCAAAGGAGAGGATGTACAAAATGGTATAACCCACATCGCCCTTTGCCCCCCCCATGCCGCCAACAGAAAGGATGAACGAAAAAATAAGCCAGCCCACCAGGTCGTTGAACATGGCAGAGGCAATAATGATCATACCGATGTTGGTGCGGAACAGGTTCATGTCCATAAGAATGCGCGCAATAACAGGCAGCGCGGAAATAGACATGGCTGTACCCATAAACAGGGCAAAGAGAAAATGCATTTGTGTGCCGGCCGCACTACCAAACCATTCGGGAAAATACCAGGCTACACCAAAGCCGGTGGCAAAGGGCAAAAGCATACTGCCAAGCCCCGTGCTGATAGCGGCGCGGCCCTGCCTGAGTACGGTGGCCAGCTGCACTTCCATGCCCGCCACAAACAACAGCATAATTACCGAAAGGCTGAAAATGCCGTCGAGTGCAATGGATACATGCTCGTTTGTTTTGAGCGGAAAAAGATAGGCCGAAATGCCGGGTGCAAAAGTGCCGAGAATAGTAGGGCCGAGAATGATGCCTACCATGAGTTCGCCCATTACCATTGGAAGTTTCCATCGCTTACCAAACTCGGCCAGAATACGCGAGAGAATAAGCATGGTGCTGATGGCCAGCAGCAGCGTAATCAGATCAGAGTGGGTGAGTTTTGCCATAAACGCGCTGCCGGAGCAGCATCAGGAAATACGCGAGTGAACAATGAGTACGTTGCAGGGAAGATCTTCGAGTATGTATTCCATATCGTGTGTAAAGATGCGGTCGATGAGACCATACTTTACATCGGGTGAGTTGATCACGAGCAAATCGGCCTTCTTGGTTTCTGCAAACTGCCGAATGGCAAAGCCGGGTTTACCTTTTATGATTTTCTCGGTAATTTCTATGTCGCCCTGCTTGCGGCAGCGGGTCACTATGGCGTGCATGCGGTTGGCTTCATCGTCGGTAAACTCACGTTTAATTTTCGACGCCTCACCTGCGGTGCTGTTGCCGGCCATGGTCATCGCCAAGCCGGGCTGATGAACCTCGGTAGCCACCACAATGTCTTTGCTGCACACATGCTCGGCAAAGTAAATGGTGGTGTTGATGGTGTGAATGGTTTTGGGACTTTCCACCGAATTCACCACAAGCTTTTTAAATACAGAACCTTCGGCTTTGGGCTCGGTAAGCAACAGCACCGAACATTTGGCTTTTCGCGAAATGCTGCGTGCCACTGAACCGAGGTAGAAACGAAACATGTTTTCCTTGCGCATGGCGCCCAGCACCAGCAAATCCACAATGTTCAGTTTGCAAAGTTCAAGCAGTGTGGATACAGGATCGCCTTCGCTCCAGATAATACGCACACGCTGCTCGTCAATGCCTAAACGATCTATGAGCTCGTCGAGCCTTGCCTCCTTCGTGCGGGTGCGCTCACCTATGTGCATAAGCAGAAGCTGTGCGTCAAACACCTGCGCCAGTTTCCACGATTCGCCAAGCACTCCTTCCAGTCGCGGCGAGAATGCCAGCGCCACCCCAATAGTTTCAAACGGATACGACGGGCGGCGTTTCAGTTTCTGGTAGTCCATATGCAAAGATAAGAACTTAAGCTCAGTGCTAAGTTTTTGATAGTTAGTTGTTTGTGTTGTAGCGGCCTTGCGCCGCCCGAATGCGGCCTGTAACCTGAGCCAGCTTGCCCATTTTACAAGCGGTATTGAATCATAATCATAACCTAAACATTAGTATCCGTGTTGTGAAAAAAAGCTGTAACAAATGGCCCGTTCATTCGTCACATAAGATAACATCACACCATGTCTGAACGAAAAACACTTTTACGAACAGCCGGGATTCTCTATCTGCTTGTGGTTGTTTCGGGAATGTATGCACTGGCTTATGTTCCCTCACAACTCATCAATAGAAGTAATCCAGTAGCCACATTTGAGCAGATCAGCGGAGAGGAAACATTATTCAGGTCGGGAATTGGCGCGGCGATTGTTTGTTATGCGGCATTTGTGTTTTTGCCCATTGTGCTTTATCACCTTTTCAAAACGGTAAATAAATATGCCGCTCAAGCCATGTGTGTACTTGCGTTGCTCAGTATTCCGCTTTCCTTTTCCAATCTTACCACCCGTTATACTGTTCTTTCGCTTCTCGAACAACAAAGGGAAACACTGGGAGATGTATCGCAGTTTGCTGGTCAGATCATGCAGCAACTTTCGCTATACGATACCGGAATTCTGCTTTCCTTGTTTTTCTGGGGGAGCTGGCTGCTGCCGCTCGGTTACCTTTTTTACAAATCCGGTTTTACACCCAAATTTCTTGGTGTGTTGCTGGTGGCCGGAGGTTTAGGGCATCTTATCAATTTTTTCGGCCACACACTTCTGGTTCATTATGCTGAACTGGGTGTGTCAAAATACATTAAACTGCTTCCGGCCGTGGCCGAAATAGGCACCTGTGTCTGGCTTTTGGTTGCAGGATTTTCAGGATTTAAAAAACAGGCTGTATGAATGACCATCCGGAAGAAGTGAAAGTAAGCATCCGTATCAAGCTGTCGGCGTTATGGACTTCGGTAATGTTCTTATATATCTATGGCGATTATTTTGAATTGTATGTGCCGGATAAAACGGCCGGCCTGTTAAGTGGCGATAATATGCTGAACACGCCTGAAAAACTTTTTCTGGCGGCAGCACTTCTTACGTTGCCTGCATTAATGATATTCCTCACACTGCTGTTGCCTTCGCGTTTATCGCGCGCACTGAATATCGGTGTGGCTGTGTTTTTTACCTTATTTACATTGCTGGTGGGTAGTGTTTCCATTTCACACTGGCGTGCTTTTTATGTGTTTCTCGCCTTGCTCGAAAGTGTGGTCACTTCACTTATTGTGTGGCAGGCCTGGAAGTGGGGAAAACGCCCTGATCCTATTTTAACGTAGTCATGTACTGCATGAACGAGCGTTTCGGAGCTTGTTTATGAGGTTGTATTTCAATGGTTTTGATGTTTAATGGATAAGTCATTCAACTATTTGAGTGATTTGCTGTTGAAAGATTGTCGGCTTAAAAAAACCGAACTGTTCTGGAAACCGTATCTTTCGCATAGCATCACCAATCAGAATGGCCGTTTTCTTCTTTCTGGCAGCGCACTGGTTTCTGTCGCTGTTCTGCCAAACATTTTTTCTGCATCGTTACGCCTCGCACCGCATGTTTTCGATGAGCAAAGGCTGGGAGCGTTTTTTTTATCTGTTTACGTTTATCCTTCAGGGATCGTCGTTCCTTAATCCGCGTGCATACGCCATTATGCACCGTATGCATCATGCCTACAGTGATACAGATAAGGATCCGCACTCGCCGCATTTTATACGCGATGTGTGGGGGCTGATGATGAAAACCAAACGCATTTACCATGATTTTGTGCGCTATAAAACGCAGCCTGAACCCATCTTCAACAGTCATTATCCAACATGGCCTGCGCTTGATAAATTATCTGACCGCTGGGATGTGCGCATTGGTTTTGGTATTGCTTACACATTGTTTTATGTGTATTTCGCCACGGCATGGTGGCAGTTTCTGTTACTTCCGGTGCATTATCTGATCGGGCCGGTGCAGGGGGCTATTGTAAACTGGTGCGGGCACAAATACGGTTATTCGAATTTCGATAATGACGATCATTCCAAAAATTCGCTCCCGGTTGATTTTCTGCTTATGGGCGAACTCATGCAGAACAATCACCACAAAAGCCCCAACAGTCCGAACTTTGCCAAGCGGTGGTTTGAAGTTGATCCTACCTGGCCGGTGATGCGCTTGCTGCACGTACTTCATATTATCAAACTCCGCCGCACGGCATAAATCACTTCGATATGCAAATTCTGTTTATGCTTCTTGCAGCTACAGCCGCCTGCTGTGTGGTGATGTGGCTGGTGTGGCTCTGGCAAAAACGCATTGCCAATGCGGGCGTGGTAGATATTGTGTGGTCGTACAACTTTCCGCTTATTGCAGTTATTTATTTTGTAATGGGCGATGGCTGGTTTGAACGACGTGCGCTGATTGCGGTGATGGTAGTGGTGTGGGGAATTCGCCTCGGCACGTATTTGTATATACGTGTACTCGGTCATATTCATGAAGAAGATGGGCGTTACAAGCAACTGCGTACCGACTGGGCGCCGAATTTTGAATCGAAGCTGTTCTGGTTTTACCAGATGCAGGCCGTGTCGAATGTATTGCTTTCGGTGCCTTTTTTGCTGGCCAGTCTGAACCCTGCAGCAGCCTTTCATCCGCTCGAAATTACGGGCGCTGCAATCTGGTTGCTGGCTATTCTTGGTGAGGCTGTGGCCGACAGGCAGCTGCAGAAGTTCAAAAGCAACAAAGCCAACAAGGGCAAAGTATGCGACGCAGGCCTTTGGGGCTGGTCGCGGCATCCGAATTATTTTTTCGAGTGGTGCATCTGGCTGGGCTATTTTGTATTTGCCTGTGCATCGCCCTGGGGCTGGATCAGCATTATTTGCCCGGCAATAATTCTATATCTGCTGCTGCGGGTTACGGGCATTCCCATGAACGAGGAGCAAAACCTGCGCTCGAAACCCGAAGCGTACAAAGCCTATCAGCAGCGGGTAAGCAAGTTTATTCCGCTTCCGCCCAAAAAAGCCGGTGTATGAATATCGACAGTCTGCTTGAACGGAATCTTTTGCCTGATGCGCTTATCCGCGCGGGCATTCGCAAACTGCTGCGCCAGCGTTTGCGCGATGAAAAGCGTCCTACGCCCGATGCGCAGTATGCCCATTTCATGCAGCAGCTCGAAGAGTTTTCGCGCAGCCCGGTGGCCGTAGAAACCAAAGCCGCCAATGAGCAGCACTACGAAGTGCCCACTGCTTTTTATCAGTACTGCCTCGGCCCGCATCTCAAGTACAGCAGCGGTTTCTGGAAACCCGGCACCACCACGCTGGCGCAGGCCGAAGAAGACATGCTGGCACTCACCTGCCAGCGCGCACAGCTCGAAAACGGCCAGCATATTCTCGAACTTGGCTGCGGCTGGGGTTCGCTTACACTTTACATGGCGGCCAAATTTCCGCAAAGTAAAATCACTGCTGTCTCCAACTCGCGCACACAAAAGCAATACATTGACGCCACCGCTGCGCAACGCGGTCTCACCAACATCACCATCATCACTGCCGACATGAACGTGTTTGCCACAGAATCCGCGCAGTTCGACCGCGTGGTTTCGGTAGAAATGTTTGAGCACATGCGCAACCACGGCCTCCTCCTCGAACGGATCTCCGGCTGGCTCAAACCCGGCGGCAAACTCTTCGTACACATCTTCACCCATAAAGCATACACCTATCTCTTCGAGGCGAAAGACGAAACCGATTGGATGTCGCGCTACTTCTTCACCGGAGGCATGATGCCGTCTGACCATTACCTGCTTTACTGGAACAAACACCTGCGCGTAACCTCACACTGGCGCGTAAGCGGCGAGCATTATGGTAAAACAGCCGAAGCATGGTTAAAGAATATGGATGCGCGTAAGGCTGATATTTTGCCGTTGTTTGCAGAGACTTATGGGAAAGAGAACGTGACGAAATGGTGGGTGTACTGGCGCGTGTTTTATATGGCCTGTGCCGAGTTGTGGAATTTTGAGAAAGGGGAGGAATGGTTTGTGAGTCATTATTTGTTTGAGAAAAATTAATTAGATGTACTACTCTTTGTAGCATTATTTGTTTTGTTCTCAATTAGCCAATTAGCTTTGTGAAATTCTTTGAGCATCCGTCTTTGAAGCGGCATCCCTTTTTTCTTTAGACTCTCTATTTGGTCAACAAAAACAGGTGTGAGTTCTATTTCCGGATCTTCATCAGTTTCTCCCCGTGTAATATAAAGGTCAGTCGTTTCATAACGATTTTTCGTTTTGCTTAATTGATAAATTGTACGATAATGCGCCTTGTTAATGATGATATACTCAGCAGAATCTCCTGAGAATTTCAAAGTATAGCTATAGGTGATATTAAGTTTATTGTCGTTCGAAAAAGAAACTTCGCTGTCTATTTCGGTAGATGCTGAAAACTCATTATCTGACATTGCATATATCCAATGAGAGTTACCGACAGTAATTTGTTCCGACATCTGAATGGGTATTCCACTTATTAATTTATAATAGGTGTGATAAATTGCCGTGTAACCTGTTCCCCAGCCAAAGCTGGGTACGGCCCAGTAATCTGATTTTTCAATTCGTTCAATTGGTGCCGGCCAAAAATTTCTGTTGATGGCTGAAACTGTACCTGCAAGTGTGTAACGTTCTCCGTCGTTGTGATAAATCATATAGAAATGTTCCCAATGCCTGTCACGAATTATTTCAATAACCAGCTCTTTTTTCCGGTCGTTATTCAGGTGTATTTCCTGAAAACAGATTGGTGCAACTGTATATTCCGAGTCAATCATCAGCCATTGATATTGATCGTTAAGAAATGTTTCATTGCAAACCAAAAGATCGATCTCTTCGCGCTTTACAGGCGCAGGATAAATAGGCTTTTCGTTTGCCGTATCACAAAACGTTTCAATAAATGCCTGTACAGAAGCATTGCGGATATATTGTGCGGCGGAATCAATTCGGCTGTTGCTGTCCACCAGAAACGTATCCCCGCCCAGCAGGTAGCCGGAAGTTCTTTGCACAGAATCTCTAAGCAATGTCACATAAAGTGTATCCTTCCACTTCGGATTGACAAACCGGATTTTCTCAGGTGTGGAGGATTGCGATTGTGTTGTTGCCTGTTCTTCGCCACAGCGTACAAGCAAAAAGGGGAGAAGTGTTATGAGTAGCCAGCGCATGAAACGAAGCTACTTTGGGAAATGTTCGTTTCAGTGGTCGCTTGTAGAACTGTGCGGGTGTTTTGAATAAGTGTAGTTTCTTTGGAAAAGTTGCAAACTTTTCCAAAGAAAGCATCCGGTTTATCTCGTCTTCGACGAGGTAAACCGGATGCAGCTACACAGCTACAGCGAAGCTGTAGCTGCGGAAAGTTTACTTCCGGCTTTGCCGGAAATAAACTTTCCGCAAAAGTTGTTCAAGTCTGTGACTTGAACAAAACAAAAACGGCTTCCCGAAGAAAGCCGTTTTCAATTATTCGCATAAGCACTTTATTCCTTATAAATAATAAAATGTTTTACCATTTCAAAAGTACCGCCTTCTTTATCGGCGGGAAGGCTGATGGTTTCTTTAACCACTTTATAGCCCGGCATTTCAATGCGGATTTCATAGGTGCGGTCGCCTTCAAGGGTTACATTATAGTTGCCTTGCGGTGTGGAAGCCGACGAAGTAACGAGGTTGCCGTTTACATCATATACTTTCACTTCTACAGCCATGGAAAGACCATCGCCGTTGTAAATGGAGCCAAGCAGATTACTCATGATCGGGCCTTCTTTTTTCTTGGGCAGCAGTTCAGTCATGTCCACCATCCAGATGTCGCGTTCACCGAGCCCGCCGGGGCGGTCGCTGTCCACGTAAGCAGAACGGCCGTCGGCAGAGATGAGGAACATACGTTCGTTGTGCGGCGTGTTAATGGGGTAGCCTACGTTTACGGGTGTGGTCCACTGGCCGTTTTCAAAACGTGTCATAAAAATATCATAACCGCCCATGGTGCTGTGGCCGTTGGAGCAGAAGTAAAGCGTTTTGCCATCGGGCGCGGGATAAATGCCGCCTTCGTCATATTCCGTATTTACCTGCGGACCAAGGTTCACCGGGTCGCCCCATTCGCTTTTGCTTTTGCGTTTGCACATCCAGATATCACTGCGGCCCATTCCGCGCTGTCCTTTCCAGGGCAGATCCTGTCCGCGTTCACTCATGAAATACATGGTGTTTCCATCGGGCGAAAGCACGGCGCCGTCTTCAAAGTAGCTGGTGTTGATGCCGGTGCCCATGTTTTTCGGGTTGCTCCATTTGCCGTTGTTGTTGCGCTTGGAGAAATAAATATCGCCGCCGCGTGCCTGATCGGCATTGTTTACATAAATGAAAAGCTGCTTACCATCGGGCGAAATGCTGCACGCGGCATCGTGTCCGTCGGTATTAATTGCGCCGGGAGCCAGATCGGCAGCGCCCCATTTCATAGCGGCTGAGTCCCATGTGCTCAGGTAAATATCTTCGAAATATTTATTGTCGCCTTCTTTGTCTTTTTCAGAGGTTTTGCCACCGGGCCGGCGCGAATTGAAAATCATGGTTTTGCCATCAGCCGTAATCGACGGACGTTTATCATCGTATGCGCTGTTGATGATGGTGCCGGGATTGGTAACGGTTACTTTTTTTGGCGAGGCCATGAGTGTTTTTGCCGTCTGGCACTGATTGAGGTAATAATCAATTTCCTTGCCTTTGGCGGGCGATGTATTTCGCGATTTTGCGGCAGTAAGTTCGGTAATGGCTTCGTCGAGTTTGCCCTGCATCTGGTAAATACGGCCGAGCATGAGACGGATATCGGGGTGACCGTCGGCGTTTATTGATTTTGCTTTTTCAAATTGTGTGAGCGCCTGATCGGTTTCGCCCATTGCGAAATAGCACTCGCCGATGTGGAAAATTACGGAAGCGTCGTTCGGGTTGTTGGCGAGCACTTCTTTATAAAGGTTGAGTGCTTTTACATAATCGCCGCCATTAAAGGATTGCGAGGCGGCAAAGAGTTTTACTTCGTCGGCGCTCTTGGTTACCACAGATTGTGCGCCTGATGAAAAGGGCAGCAAAAGAAACAGGGCGAGGGTAAGATGTAACAGGTGCTTCATAGATTCGGATAAGTGCGAGGATGTAAACAAATATAGCAGTATGTCGCTAAGTGGAAAAGCAAACGCCGGTTTTTTATCTGGCTGTTGCCGTAACTCCTCTTTTCTACGCTAAATGCGGAAGCTTGGTCAGCTTATGCAGGAAGATTTCGAGGGCTTGCTGCTTTTGTTCGGTAAACGGATAGCTGATGCAGTTTTTCAGGTAGTGCGCAATGTCAAAACCGGGATAATCTTTTTGTGCGTGAATGATTACTTCGTCCATTTGCGCAATACCAAGCTGCAGGGCGGAAGTAAAACGGCTTGTAAATGAGGCATCAAGCGGTTTGTTACTTACCCATGCGGCAAACACAAACGGCAGGCCCGTAAGTGCTTTCCACTCGGCGGCCAGGTCGTATTCGTAGTTGTGTGTATGATTTAGACTAAAAGTGCGGTCGCCGATCACAACGCCGGCTGTAGTACCTTTTATTTCGGTTTCGAAGCCGGGCCGGGCCGCCTGCCAGCGCGGACTGATGTGCCAATGTTCGGCAGCCAGTACGCGGGCTAAGTTTACAGAGGTACGGCTCTGGTAGTCGAGCAGCACGGTTTCAATTTCGTGCAGCGGCACCTCGCTGTAAAGCATCACTGATTCAACCGCACCCTCGGCGCCAATACACCAGTGCGGCAAAATATGCGCCTCGGGCAGTGCCGGAATGGTGGCTACGGGAACCAGACCAATATCGGCTTCGCCGCTGCGCAGCTTTCGTGCACATTCGGCCGGAATATCAACTGTAATTTCCACACCGGGCAATGCAGCCTGGCGCAAACCATGTAAAAACGGACGGGTGTTGAGGTACGAAACGGCAGAAATGCGCAGCATATCAGTTTAACAAAGATGCAGCATAAATGTTAAACTGTGCGCAGCGTGTGCGCCTGCCCCTGCTGCTGATCGTTTTTGGCTGCTTCAAGCACCGCCAGCGTAGCCGCCACGCACGAAAGCACCGGCGCAATGCTGATACCCAGAAACGGAATCCAAAGCAATATCGAAAATACGAAACCATTGGCTATGGCTATGCCTTTGTGCCTGCGCGTAAAACGCACACCCTCACTTATTTTCATCCGGCGGCGCTCGTACGAATAATCCATCATGCTGAAACCGAGGAAATACCAGGCCACAATTGCCTGAAACGCCTGAAGCGGCCAGTAAAGTGCCCAACCCAGCAACGGAATAAACACCACAAACAAACACCCCAGCCAGATAGCCAGTTCCAGAAACATGTTGCGCAACGTGATCAAAATGCCCCGAAGCATATCGTGCAGCAGCTGACCAAAATTAAACGGAATGGTAGTGCCGGTTACAATCTCATCAATACGCTCAGACAGCAGCGCAAGTATGGGTGAACAGATAATCAGCACAATATACTTGAGCATGCTGGTGAATAAGTAAATAAACAATGCTTTGAAGATGCCGCTGATCAAAAAACTAAGCCCGACACGCAGCCAGTCCATCGAGTCGCTCCACTCCCCGTTCAGCCCGATCAACGCAATGATCTTGTCGGCCACAAGTCCGCCCAGATAGAATGTGGACGAGAAGCCCGCCACGCCCATTACCACAGCAATGAGCAGCGGCCACAGAAAATACAGCCAGAGGTTATGTTTGGCAATAAACTCAATCGCTTTGATGTGCGACGAAAACCCAATTCCGAGATCTTTGAAAAAAGCCATGAAGCGAAAATAATTTTATTTCACACTATTCGCATCATTTGTCTGCTAATGAAGACGAACTGTTAACAATTGTTTTCATCTTGCGGCCTGACTGCTTCGCAGAATATCCAGCAGCAACGCATTCAGTTCCTTGCCGCGCGTGAGTGTCATCATGTGCGAACCGCCTTCAATTACATAGTCGGCCCGGGTGTGTCTGATTGGCAGGGTATGGTCGTTGCTGCCATGAATGTGAATGATGGACGAATCGGCTGTGGTGCGTTGCCAGTTTACAATCATATCAACCGTGCGTTTAAGGTAGAGCGGATTTTTGGCCCGCAGCATTTGCCTGAATGTGCGGGCACGGTGCCGCCGGTCGGGCTCTACCACGGGTTGCAGGATGCGCGCACCGCCTTTTACCAGCCGGGGAGGCACCAGCCGGTTTATTTTTACATGATGCTGAAAACGATAGCGCACCGGTAATTCGCTGCGGCATTTGGCGCTCGAAATAATAATTACCCGCTGCGGATGCATCGTTTCAGCCAGTTCGGTACAAATCATCCCGCCCAGCGATACACCTATAAATATATACGGGCGGGTAGTGTCGATGCTTGGGCCAATGAGCCGGGCATATTCGGGTAAGCTCATTCCCTTTTCGGGAACAGGGTAGGTAACCGGTATGCGCTCAAAGGTTGAATCGAGCACGATTTCGCTAAAAATCCGCGCATCCGAACCCTGACCCGGAAACAGATAGACGCGGGTTTTGGATGTTTGTGCGAAGCTGTAAGTATTTGTAATGCAGAATAGTAGCGATATAATTAGGGTAAAGCGCATAGGGTTAGTATGTTGGATAATGAGTAAATTTAAGCCGGAAAAGTTTTGCGGGAGATAAAAAATGACGATTCGGGGCGTAAGAAATGAAATGCACTTGCTGGTTTAGGAGAAATACCTATCTTTGCCGTCCCTAAAAGTAGGGTAACTAAAACTAAACCAACATGTACAACTACGAGACCGTCTTCATTTTGACTCCCGTTTTGTCTGAAGATCAGGCAAAGGAGGCGGTGGGCAAGTTTCGCAAATTGCTCAATGATCAGAGCGCGAAAATTGTTCATGAAGAAAGCTGGGGCCTGAAAAAGCTGGCTTACCAGATTCAGAAAAAATCAACAGGTCACTACCACCTGATTCAGTTCTCTACCGAGAACAATCAGACCATTCACGACCTGGAACTTGCTTTCAAACGCGATGAGCGCATCCTGCGTTTCATGACCGTTGCGCTCGACAAGCATGGTCTTGCCTACAGCGAGAAACGTCGCAACAAGGCAAAAGCTAAGAAAGAAACCGCCGCTTAATCATCAACCGCTAAAACTGGATTCAAAATGGCTGAAGCAAATGCTGAAATCCGCTACCTGAACCCGCCCACGGTTGAGGTAAAGAAGAAAAAATACTGCCGCTTTAAGAAAGCCGGTATTAAATACATCGATTACAAAGACGCCGACTTCCTTCTGAAGTTCGTGAACGAACAGGGTAAAATTTTACCGCGCCGCCTCACCGGCACCTCGGTAAAATACCAGCGCAAAGTGTCGCAAGCTATTAAGCGTGCACGCCACATCGCTCTGATGCCCTACGTAGCCGATCAGTTGAAATAATTGAAAAGGAGGAACAGATCATGGAAGTCATCCTGAAACAAGACGTAAAAAACCTGGGCTACAAAGACGATGTAGTTGTAGTAAAACCCGGTTTCGGCCGTAATTTTCTGATTCCGCGCGGCATGGCCATTCTGGCCGATGCTACCGCGAAGAAAGTACACGCCGAAAATGTACGCCAGCGTGCGCACAAAGAAGCAAAAGTTCGTGAAGAAGCCGAAAAACTGGCTGGTAAACTCAAGGATATGCTCGTGAAAGTTGGCGCTAAAGCCGGCGAAAACGGCAAAATCTTTGGCTCGGTTACCGCCGTTCAGCTGGCCGACGCACTCCGCAAACTGAACATCGAGATTGATCGTCGCAACATCACCATCGAAAACGAAGAAAACGTGAAAACCCTCGGCACCTATCAGGCCAAGGCCCGCATCCACAAAGACGTGGCTGCCACATTCAGCTTCGAAGTGGTAGGCGAGTAATCGTTACTGAACACTTTGTTCTGAGTTTGTTTTGATATTTCCGCCCCTGTGGCTGCTTTCGCAGAAACAGGGGCGGTTTATTTTTGTCAATTGGCCGAGCCTTGTTTTCACGTACTTTTACATCCTAAATACGTGCCGCCATGCGAATGCCCGTCAGGGAAAACATCAGTCTTGCACTTTCTTCCATCAAAGGGCAAAAACTGCGCACCATACTTACCATGCTCATCATTATGCTGGGCATTATTTCGCTGGTGGGCACGCTTACGGCAGTTGATATTCTCAAGGCTTCCATCAGCAACAATTTTGCAAGCATGGGCGCCAATACCTTCACCATCCGCAACCGAGAAACCACCGTGCGCATTGGCCGCAGCGGCAAACAGCCCCGGCGATACCGGGCCATTACCTATCAGGAAGCTGTGGAGTTTACCGAACGATTCAACTATCCGGCCACCGTTTCGGTTTCCACGCTGGCTTCCATGGCGGCCACCATCAAATTCGGCTCCGAAAAAACAAATCCGAATATCCGCGTTTTCGGCAGTGATGCCAATTACATTTTCACCGCCGGCTACGAAATAGCCAAAGGCCGAAACTTCTCGCCGCAGGAAGTAAGGCAGGGCGACCATGTGGTTATTCTCGGCAGCGAAGTGGCAAGCACCATTTTCACCAACCGCCAGGATCCCATCGGACAGGTGGTAACCGTAGGCAGCAACAAATACCGCGTTATCGGCGTGCTCAAATCAAAAGGCAACAGCCAGGGGATGGGCGGCGATAAAATTGCCCTGCTGCCGGTAGAAAACGTGCGTCAGTATTTCTCGTGGCCCAACATGTCCTACACCATCAGCGTGCTTGCCCGCAGCGCATCACAGCTCGAACCCACTATTGGCGAAGCAACCGGCACATTCCGCATCATTCGCAAAGTGCCCGTGAGCGACGATGAAAACTTCGAAATCACCAAAAGCGACAGTGTGGCCGCCTCACTCATCGACAACCTGAGTTATCTTACACTGGGCGCTACATTCATTGGCATTATCACGCTTTTCGGCGCCGCTATTGGTCTGATGAATATTATGCTGGTGTCGGTAACCGAGCGCACCCGAGAAATCGGGGTGCGTAAATCGCTCGGCGCCACGCGGTGGATTATCCGCAACCAGTTTCTGGTAGAAGCCATTGTGATCAGCACCATTGGCGGCCTGGTGGGTATTTTGTTCTCGCTGATACTCGGCTTTGTGATGGCCCTTTCCATGAGCGGTACATTCATTGTGCCCTGGTTCTGGATTTTATCGGGCATGGTTATCTGTTTTGTGGTGGGTGTGCTTGCCGGTTTATATCCTGCGCAGAAAGCGGCGCGACTTGATCCGATAGAGGCGCTGCGGTACGAGTAAATTCCTGTTAAAAATCAGCAAATACGCAGAAGCGGAGCGGATTTTCGTTCGCCGCTCGAAAACGAATTTGTACCTTTGGAATCCATTCAAAAACAGAATTAACCACACAAGAAAACCGCTATGTTGTTCGATCTCGACATGATCAAGGCCGTGTATGCCGCACTGCCGGGTAAAGTGGAAGCCGCCCGCAAACTTGCAGGCCGTCCGCTCACGCTTACAGAGAAAATTCTTTACGCTCACCTCACCGAAGCTCTTCCCGCGCAGCCTTACACAAGAGGCAAGGATTATGTTGATTTCAATCCCGACCGCGTAGCCATGCAGGATGCCACCGCCCAAATGGCCCTGCTGCAGTTTATGCAGGCTGGCCGCAAACAGGCCGCCGTACCTTCTACGGTTCACTGCGATCACCTCATTACCGCCAAAGACAGTTCGGCAAAAGATCTTGAGCGTGCCGTGCAGGTAAATAAAGAAGTGTATGATTTCCTCTCTTCGGTATCGAACAAATACGGAATCGGCTTCTGGAAGCCCGGCGCAGGTATCATTCACCAGGTTGTGCTCGAAAATTATGCGTTTCCGGGTGGAATGATGATTGGTACCGACTCGCACACCGTAAATGCCGGTGGTTTGGGGATGATTGCCATTGGTGTGGGTGGAGCTGATGCGTGTGATGTAATGGCCGGCTTGCCCTGGGAACTTAAAATGCCGAAAATCATCGGTGTGAAGCTTACCGGTAAACTCAACGGCTGGACATCGCCCAAGGATGTGATTCTGAAAGTAGCCGGTATTCTCACCGTAAAAGGCGGTACCGATAAAATTATCGAATACTTTGGCGAAGGCGCCGAAGCCATGTCGTGTACCGGTAAAGGCACCATCTGTAACATGGGTGCCGAAGTGGGGGCCACCACTTCAACCTTCGGTTATGATGCCTCCATGGAGCGTTACCTGCGCGCTACAGGCCGCGAAGCTGTAGCCGATGCCGCCAACGCTGTGCGCGCACACCTCACCGGCGATGCCGAGGTGTATGCCAATCCCGAAAATTATTTCGATCAGGTAATTGAAATTAACCTGAGCGAACTTGAGCCGCATGTAAACGGTCCGTTTACGCCCGACCGTGCTACCCCCATTTCGCAGATGCGCGCCGAAGCCGAGAAAAACGGCTGGCCGCTCAACCTGCAGGTAGGTCTTATCGGCTCCTGCACCAACTCATCCTACGAAGACATTGCCCGCGCGGCATCACTCGCCAAGCAGGCGGCCGATAAAAAACTCAAAGCCAAAGCCGAATTTACCATTACACCCGGCTCTGAACTGGTGCGCTATACCATAGATCGCGACGGCTTCATCGGTATCTTCAACTCTATTGGCGCAAACGTGTTTGCCAACGCCTGCGGCCCCTGCATCGGTATGTGGGATCGTCACGGTGCCGATAAGAAAGAGAAAAACTCCATCGTTCACTCGTTCAACCGTAACTTCAGCGCCCGTCAGGACGGCAACCCGAACACACATGCGTTTGTGGCTTCGCCCGAAATTGTAACCGCGCTTGCCATTGCCGGCGATCTCGGCTTTAACCCGATTACCGATACACTCATTAACGAAGAAGGCGTAGCTGTAAAACTCGACGCGCCCACCGGCGATGAGCTTCCGCGCAACGGTTTCGATGTGGCTGATGCCGGTTATCAGGCGCCTGCTGCTGACGGCAGCAGTGTTGATGTAATCGTGTCGCCCGAATCACAGCGTTTACAACTCCTTGCGCCCTTCGCCGCGTGGGAAGGCACCGACCTCAGCGGTCTGCGTCTGCTCATCAAAGCCAAAGGCAAATGCACCACCGACCATATCTCTATGGCCGGTCCCTGGCTCAAATACCGCGGCCACCTCGATAATATCTCTAACAACCTGCTCATCGGCGCTACCAACTTCTTCAACGAGAAAACAAACAGCGTGAAGAACGCACTCGATGGAAGCTACGATGAAGTGCCGAAAGTGCAGCGTGCCTACAAAGCACAAGGCATCGGCTCAATTGTGGTGGGCGACGAAAACTATGGCGAAGGCTCTTCGCGTGAGCATGCGGCCATGGAACCGCGTCACCTCGGTGTGCGTGCCGTGCTGGTAAAATCATTCGCCCGCATTCACGAAACCAACCTCAAGAAGCAAGGCATGCTGGCGCTTACCTTCGCCAACACTGCTGACTACGATAAAATCCGCGAAGACGACCTGATCGACATCAAAGGCCTCACCAGCTTTGCGCCCGGTCAGCAACTCACCATCGTACTCAACCACGCCGATGGAAGCAGCGAGGAGTTTGCCGTAAACCACACATACAACGCTCAGCAAATTGAGTGGTTTAAAGCAGGCGGCGCGCTCAACATCATCCGTGCAAGTGTAAAAGCCTAACGCTTTTCACACCATTAGAATAATCCGGTCAGCCTCTGCAAAAGTTGTGGAGGCTGACTTATTTAAACCCCCTTTGCATGAAGTTACTCGTTTCGATTCTGACGCTTGCACTGTTTGCCTCCTGTGCTACCAAACCCGGCCTCAGTCCCCGTATCAAAATAAATGTGGGCGATACGTACAGCGTGAAGCTGAATGTGGAAATGAAAAACCGCAGCCGGTTTATGATTATCAATGGCGGAACTGAAAAACAACGGTTTTCACTTGATACCGATTGGAAGGTAGAACGGATTGAAGATGATTCGGTATATATTATCGCGGGAACAATAGGTAAAGTAAATCTTCACCTCGATAATAAAAAGGAGGTCAATCTGGGAATACCCGACTCACTCAAAAACAACATACAAAGAATACCGCTCGATACCGTACTATTGAAAATGAACGGCGCCGCATACCAGTTCAAACTCAGCCGGCATGGCGAAGTAACTGAAACCACCGGAGCCGATTCGGCCATATACAAGGCTTTTTTATTGGCCTATGGTGCTGAAGTTTCTGATTCAGTATTCAGAAACGAATTTAAAATGCTGAAATCATTCTTTGGCAGTGAGTCGATGAATGATTACCTGCAGCAGCTTTTTTCGGCGCATCAGTCGGCTGTGGTATGGAGAGACGGTGATGAATATGAAAACGAGATAGAGCTGAATAAATATGTGGAATCCATTGATCAGGGTATTACATTTTATTGTCTGAACGAATGGGAGTGCAAAGGCCGCAACAAACAAAACGGCGATGTGATACTCAATGCAAAAGGGCGTTTCTCCGAGCGCAGCCGCAATGAAGAAAAGCGAAGCCAGATTGGTGTGAATTTAAAAGCCGAAGGCGAACAGCAGGTTGGGGTGGCTTTCGATACGCTCTCCTTTATGCCCCGTGGTGCCGAAATTATTCAACAATACAAAATGAGTCTGGGCGTGAATAATATTATATTCAATGTAAGTATAGGCTCAGTGGATGTAAACCGGAAAATTGTATTTCAATTAACTCACACTGCAAGATGAAAAAAGAAGTATTTGAAATTGAAGGCGATTACATTGAACTCATTCAGCTGCTCAAAGTGCTGAATATTGCCGAAACAGGCGGTCAGGCCAAATGGCTAGTGGAAGAAGGATCGGTAAAAATGAACGGAGAGGTTGAATATCGGAAACGTGCCAAGTTGCGTTCCGGTGATGTGGTGGAAACCAGTGGCCGTAAAATTGAAATTAAATAGAGCTAATCAACTTACAGAAGTAGTTCACAATACAGAATAAAAAAACGGCGCCGGAATTGTTCCGGCGCCGTTTTACATTTTTACAATGTACTATTTCTGTACAACCACACGCAGCACTTTTACCGAATTACCATCGGTGATGCGCACATTGTAAATGCCGCTTTCATAGGTGCTGATGTCCGTATTGCGGTTGTCGCTGGTCATGGTGAATGCATCTACCACCTGGCCCAGGCTATTGAAAATTTCAACGCTCACAGCATCGCCGGGTGTATAGCCGAGGGTCAGTGTGAACATACCGTTGTTCGGGTTGGGATATAAGCTGGCGTTTGAAATACCTGCATTCTCAGTTACACCCGCGCAAGGATCCACAAAGATGTTTTGTGAGGCGCTGTCCTGACACTGAGTGTTGGGGTCTGTGTAGGTATAGGTGAGTGTTACTGAGCCGTTAAGCGTTGACGGGTCAAACGTGTTACCTGTAACACCCTGGCCACTGAATGTACCGCCTGCGGGTGTGCCTGTGAGTGTAAGCGAAGCATCGTCGGCACAAATGGTGGCTTGCAGCGTTCCCATTGTAACTACCGGAGCAGCCGGATCGGAGAGAATGGCGGTTACTGAATCCACACAGCCATTGGTGTCTGTCACTACGCAGGTGTATGAACCCGAGGGAATAAAAGTGAGATCCTGTGTAGTGGCCGAATTACTCCACTGGTAAGTATAGCCCGGCGTACCGTCGGTTACGGTTACATCAATGCTTCCGTTAATACCTGCACACAGTGTGGGATTGGTACTTGAAGCGGAAATGGTAAGCGGGTTGGGCTGTGTAACTACTACGTTAAGCGTATCACTGCAACCGAGCGAATCAGTTACAATAACGCCATACGAACCTGCTCCAAGACCGGTTTCAGTAGCAGCAGTGCCGCCGGTTGACCAGATGTAGCTGTACGGTGCAGTGCCGCCGGTGCTTGTCACCGTGGCTGTTCCGTTTATATCGCCAAAGCACGAAGGTGTGGTTTGCGAAGCCACCGTGAGCATCAGTGTGTCGGGTTCAGTAATGGTTACTGAATCAATTACCGTACAGCCCAGCGAGTCAGTCACAGTTACTGCGTACACCCCGGCAGCAAGTCCGGTTTCAGTAGCCGCGTTTCCGCCGCTCGACCATGCGTAGGTGCTTGTGCCGCTTCCACCGCTGGCCGCCGCCGTTGCAGAACCGTTGGTGAGGCTGTTGCAGGTTACGTTAGCCGATGAGGTGATGTTTACAAACAATTGAGGAGGCGAAGTTAACGTGAAGCCCTGGAATACTGTACATCCGTTTGCATCCGTTACGTTAACCAGATAGAATCCGGCACCAAGCCCTGTCAGTGCGGCTGTTGTATCGCCGGTGTTCCAGAGGTAAGAAATAGGAGCCACGCCGCCCGAAACACTTACAGATACCGAACCTGTTGAGTCGCCAAAGCAGCTTTCATCCACCTGCGTATTGGCGGAAGCCGTTATCTGTGTGCCGGTTCCGTCGATGGCAAAGGTGTATGCGGCTTCGTTGCAATCGTTCGAGGCGATGTTCACCACAGCAGTGTGCAGGCCGTTGAACGAAGGATTAAACGTAATGCTGAACGTTGAGCTTCCTGATCCGGCAATTGAAGTAGCCGGCGAAGATGTTACGGTAAAGTCAGCTGCATTTGTTCCGGTAATGGTTACACCTGAAATGCTAAGCGGGCTATTGCCTGTATTTTGAATTGTAAATGTGCTTGAAATTACACCCGCGCAAACCGACTGTGTGCCAAAGCTGGTAGAATCGGCCGCTGATGTGGTGGTGCTGCCGTTTGCAATGTTTACACTGTTGCCCTGCACGTTTATTTCGCGCGGTGTGCCAAACTCATCGGCACCAATGTCGGGCGAACAGAGATCACGTGTATTGCAGTCAATATCGCTCGTTACCGAAGCAATTACCACACCCTGATCTTCAAGCAGCGGATTGCTTCCGGCTACAAGGTGTAAATCGGTAGTGGATACAAAGGTGGGCAGTACGCTGGCACTGTTCAGGTCGCGGCCGGTTTCTGTTTGCCAGTTGCTCAGTGCAGTGTGTGTGGTGCCAGCCGCAAGACCGTTTGTACGACCGATTACGGCGCTGGTGCCGCTCACGAAAATATCGTTGTTGCTGCTTACCAGGTTGGCGTAGTTGCCTGTGGTTGAAGTATAGGCCAGACCAATGCCGGTGTTGCCGTTGAAACCGTTGCTTCCGGCGCAAACTAAAATGTTGTTGCGGATATCAACCGGCGGTGTGCTGCCATTAATGCCAATGGCCATGTTGGGCTGCGATGCGCCGGTTAAGGTAGCGCCGCTCACCACTACTGTGTTGTTAAATACATTAAACTGACCGGTACCGCCACCGTAGTAAATACCGCAGGCAAAGTCGCCGGCAGTACCGTTGGCAAACACGCGGTTAATCATGTTGTTGGTTACAGTGGTTGTTCCGGTTGATGTGGCCGACACAAGAATCCCCACAGCCGAGAACGTATTGGTTTGTACCACACCATTAATATTGTTGCCCGAAATAATGGCATTAATGGTTTCGGCACCAACTGTTACTGAGTTGGCCGCTGCATTGTTGCCCACTGCAATGGCAATCTGGTCGGTAGAGGTAGCGTTGTTCAGGTTGCCGATGTTGTTGCCCTGAATCGACGGGCCATCTTCAAACAACGACATGATACCTATGCGGCCGATAATAAATGTACCGTTTGAATCGAGTTCGTTCAAATGGTAAATATTACTGCTGCTGCGTGTGGTGGCTGAAGAGCCGGCATTGAAAATACCAACCTGTGCGCGCAGCACCTCGTTGTTTACAATCTGGTTGTTGTTGTTGCCGTTTGCACCAGCGCCGCTGCCAATTGCCGGACCGCTGATGTTGATGGCTACACCCGTGGTAAGGCTTCCGTTGCCCTGAATAATGCTGTTCATTAAACGGTTGTTGGTAGCTGCATCGCCACCGGCGGAAGTGTTAAGCGACACAACTGCGCTTGCCGTTGAGGTGTTGGTGTTTTCAATAATCAGGTTGCGGCTGGCCTGTACGCGCGGACAAAGGCTGTTGATGGTAGTGCCGTTGGTTCCGTCAATAGTTACATTGTCAGCACCATTCAAAATAATCATTGCGGTGGCGCTTGAGCCGGAGAATGTTGACGTAACGCCTGTGGCCGGTTTAATGGTAAGTGTGTTTACCGCACTTGAAAACGCATTGGCGTTGATGGTTATCGGATACGTTTCTGTGGTGTAGGCAGCGTCGATGAGACTAAACAACACCGGGCCGCCGATACAACTGTTGTTGTACGCGTTTACCGCAGCGGTGAGTGTGGGATAGTTACCGGTAGTGCCAACAGTATAGGTACCGCTTAATGTGAACGAAATTGGATAAGATGAAGGTGTGGTGGGAGGTGTGGTAACCGTGTTTACGTTTGTGGCTACCAGGCCTGCTGATGGATTTGCTCCAATGTTGGGTGTAGGTGCAACCACATCCTGCGCAATAATGAAGTACGAAACCACATCGCCTTGTGTGAGACCACCCATCTGAAATGCATTGATCGGAAACGACCATGTGCCGTTTTGTGCTGTGCCGGTTACCAATGTGCCCGGATTTGATACATAAGCATTTGCGTTTTTGCGGAAGTAAATGCGCGGACGCAATGTTCCTGCTACGGGCACACCGCTGAGGTCGAGAATAGTGGCGGTAACTGTGCGCGCACTGCTGTCGCATATATAACCGAGCGGAGTGAAAGTAATTTGCGGACCGAGAATATCAAGCGGAACACCATCAAATTCATCGGCACCGATATCGGGCAGAAATGCACCACCGTTTACCGAAGCTACCGGACCCGGACGGGTTTGGTTGTCGAAGTCGGTGGTGAAACTGGCAATGGTTTGTCCGTTTGACTCGATGAGTGTGGGAGTGATGCCCATGTTGAGGTGAAGATCACCGCCCGGAGCATTAATGTAGTTTACGGTAATACCCGAAAAGCTGTTGACATCAGAAAGCGAAGCAGCCTGCCAGCCGGCAAAGGTTTGTGCGCCTGTCCACCAGCCAATGGTTGCCGCGTTTGCATTGAGCACGTTGTTGTTGGAGGCATTGGCCGGCCATCCGGTTGCCGATGATGCTGCTGCACCAAAGTTGTTGGCAATGGCAAAATGCTGGCCGGTGCCGCCTGTGCGGGTGTTGGTGATAAGGTTATTGCGAATGTCAACAGTTACCACGCGTGCAATTGTAGAGAAATCAGTACGCGCAATGCCAAAACTAGGTTGCGCACCTGCTGCTGCTGTGCCTTCGATGTTGACGGTGTTGAAATAGATGCGGTCAAGCGGATCGGGTGTGGAACCATGGTTACACATGATACCGATAATGGCCGAGTTGGTGGTTTGACCATTGCCCAGCGAAATCATGTTGTTTACGATATTCACCTGCGTAGTGCCCGAACGGATTACAATACCGGCAATAATGCTGGGTGCTGTAACCGTGGTGGATGTACCGGCATTTGAAAGGTTGAAAATGCGGTTGTTTGAAACGGTGGGGTTTGTGGCATTACCAATTGCTATACCTACCACAAAGCTTCCGTTTGTTCCCGTATTGATATTTGAGATGTTGGAAATAATGTTTCCGGAAATTACCGAGTTGGTAGTTACCCCCAACTGAATGCCCTGCGCACCGGTATTGCCGTTTGCGATTGATGTATTCGCCGCATTGCTAACCAGGTTGGAAATAGAGTTATTGGTGATGGTATATGTGGATCCGTTACCTGAAGCTGCAGCAGTAGTAATACCGCGAACAAAACCACCGGTTCCTGTACCGTAAGAAGCAAGGTTGCGGATGATGTTGTTGTTTAATGTAGCTGTAGCCGATGTGCTTGGCATGGCAATACCTGTAACCAGCGAGTTGCCTGTGGTTAATCCCAGCGTGCCGCCACGGATGTTATCGGCAGTGGTGTTGCCAATAATGTTGTTACTGATGTTGATTGAAGTAGCAATTGCCGAAACGTTGATGCCGGTTACACTACCCGCAACCGTAGCCGTAACACCCGAACAGGTAATAGCGCCGAATGTGTTGTTTTGAATAACAACCGTGCCTGATGTTTGTGAGTTTATGCCCACTACCAGGCCGCCGGTTGTGGTAGAAGTAGCAACAATTGAACCCGTGCCGGTTGGTGAACCGAATACGTTAGCAACAGCTGTGCCCACGTTGGCTGATGTAGTACCAAGCAGGTTAATCCCGCAAAGGATACCGTTTGTAGTGGTGGCACCACTCGATGTGTTAAGCGAAATGGCTGTAACTGTATTTCCCTGTACTGATGATGCAGGTGTACTGCCCGCATTAAGTTCAATAGCAATAAAGCGAGTGGCAATTGTACCGGCCATTGTATAAACACCTGTATTTGTAGGTGCTGCATAACCTATTGTATTGCCCGTAACAATATGATTTGATCCCGAACCAAGCGCAAGTGCTTTATGGGTGTTGGCTGTGGTATAGGTGCGCAATGCGGTTTGATAAAAACGGTTGTTGGTTACCGTCCAGTCTGTATTGCCTGCAACGGCAAGAATACCACCCGATGCCGCAGTAGCACTGAAGAAGTTGCTGATACGGCAGTTGTTTACCGTAATCTGGCTGTTCTCCTGTCCGCTCACTGCCGTACCTTGCGAATAAATGTGGTTTACCGGAAAGAAGCCCGCACTTTCCTCAAATGTTACCGCATCAAAAAGCAGCGAGTCATTACCAAGTGAAGTGCCGGTGAAAATAAGAACGGTGCCTGAGGTAATAGTAGAGTTGGCACCACGCAGCGTAAGGTTCTGCAGTGAAATTATACGCGCATCATTTACGTACTGCACCGTTGAAGCACTGGTAGCATTGCTGTTGTCTATGATCAGCGAGTTGCCTCCGGTGTTCAAGCCATTCACCACTACGCGGTCGGCTCCGTCGAAATTAATGAGCGGCCCGACAATATTACCCGCAATTGTGCGTGCTCCACCACCGGCTGGCAGCACGGTAAGGCTGTTCCACGCACCGCTGTTGAGCACTGCTGTAGCCGGCTCTGTGGTACTACCTACAATACTTACTAGAATGTTGGCTCCGGTTTGTGAGGCCGCATTAATGGCTGAAAATGCACCGCCCAGTGTAGGGTAGGTGCCGTTTCCGGTCACAGCACCCGTTACATTTACATTCTGCGCATACAATGAACCCGTAAAGAGAACAAATGCACTTGCAAGTTGCAGGGTAATTTTTTTCATGTGTATATGGTTAAATGAGTTTTGTAGTGTAAAAATCGACAAATTCCGGCAATACAGAAGCAGCCTAAACGGTTTTAATGTCCGAAAAGTTGTTTTTACAGAGATTTGCCGAACAAAACGGTGATAAAAAAACTGCTGCGTAAATTGATTACGCAGCAGTTTTTTTTAATTGATAATGAACCGCGACAGCTGTTCGCCGCTTGGGCTGCTGAGCCTTAGTACATACATTCCGGCTCCTTCGGTGGTAAGGTCAACCAAACGTACTGTAGTTCCGCTGAAACTGTTGAGCTGTTCATTCCATACCAGCTGCCCGTTAATATTATATACAGAAAGTGTATAGTTATCGCGCATTGACGCATGAAACTGAACTGAGAAAATTCCTTCCGACGGATTCGGTACAAGCAACAGCGATGTGGTTTCGGTAAGGTTATTTTGTGTTCCGGTTGTAATCGTCAAATCAGTAGCCACTAATGTATCATTGATTAGATTTACCGAAATCTGGTTTTCCTGATTGTCGATTACACGAACACGGCTCAGCGTAATTGGAACAAGCATCGTATTTCCTGTTGCCAGTAATGCTGAAGTTGTGCTGAACGGAATTGTACACAGCAGGCCGCTTCCGCTGATGTTGTTTTGTGTAATGCGAGTTACGGCCACATCAAGCTGGCCATATCCGCTCCGCAAAACTTTCACACCCATAATGTTGAAGTTAGGTGTGCCCAGCATTGATCCGGTGAGCGAAAGTGCCAGTGAATTTTCATCCACATAAGTGGGGTCAAAATTGATGGTGAATGCAATTCCATAAACATTGTTTGCCTGAATCGCTGATGTGCCAAGCCGTATCTGCATTGCGCCTGCTGTGCTGGGTTGCATGGTATCCTGCACAAGCTGAATGCGCAGATCGGGAACGTTCACTGAATAAACCGGTGCTGCAAGTCTGTTGTTGTGAACGTATCCGTAATTCAGAATTACAGCATTGGTATCGTTCAGTGTGATAAAGCTGTTGCCATCGCAGTCAACATGCTTGTGATTGACACCGCTGGGTGTTGATGTGGCCCAATTCGGCGAAGGTTGTCCGTACCAAAGCTGAGAAGCAGAAGGCCGCACGGTTCCGATACTGCCGTTGGCCACGCCAATGGTAAGAATATCAAAGTTGTCGGCAGTGCCGTCGTCATTGGCATCGCCCGGCCACACATAATCGCACGAATCATCAAGAATAATAATTTCAGTATCCGTACATCCTGTAGCATCGGTAAGCGTAACTGTAAACGGTCCCGACGGAAGGTTAATGAAAGGCGGATTATACGTTGTTGGTGGCGGTCCGCTGTTGGCCACCAGTGTATAAGGCGGAGTTCCGCCTGCGGAGTTTACATTGATTACTCCCGAGGCTCCGTTACAGGTTGACGGAATGGTACTTGTTACTGTAACTGTTGGTGTTGGCGCAACTGTAACTGTAACAACAGCAGTTGTTGTGTAATTCAATGTTGCATCCACACAGGTAAGTGTGTATGTGGTGGTAGCTGTTGGCGATGCAATAACATTTGGCCCTGTAGCCGACGAAAGGCTGGCTGCCGGTGCCCATGTATAGTTGATGGTTGATGCATTGCAGGTTCCGGTTGTTGTACCGATCAGGTTGATGCTTCCGCTGCCGCAGATCAATGCTGAACCGGGTGAAATGCTTGCCACAAATGCACTCGGCGGCGGCGGACTACCCGGAACAACAAAGGATATCGGTTGTGTCCACGGACCGGTACTGCCTCCGGGACCGGTAGAATGCTCGCGGGCACGGAGGTAGTAAGTACCACCGGGGCATAAATTGGCAAATGCAATTTCAACAGGGAAATAGGGTTCAACTAAACAATAATCAGGAACACTCAGCGAATCGCGGTAAAACGGATAGGTATTCCAGAGCGGACTGTTGTTTGCCGGGGTGATACTGGTAAAACCATTGCTTAATTGTGATACTTCAACCTCCATGTAGTAAGGTCCGCATCCGCACGTAGCCGGGTCGGATGAGCCGTTTACCAAAATTTGTGTAGTGTTGCTGGTTACCGTAACATTGAGTAACGGCAAGGCATGGCAAGCTTTTGCTTCACGCGCTCCAATAAAAAGGAACAGCAAAATTGCTAAGAGGAGGGGTAATTGTTTTTTCATGACGGGGTATTGTGTTTGCAATTGCAATTTACACCCATTATTAATCTGCACAAAAAAACTGCGGCCAAAAATCAACTGATTTCTGGCCGCAGTACTAATTTCAAAACATCAAAATCAGGTAGATGAAATAATGTAGTTTGCAATTTTTGTTAGCAGATGCACGCGGTCAATACCTGTTACATTATGCAAATGCCCGGGATACATAAAGTAATCGAGCTGCTTTTTCTTATCCACACAGGCTTTGGTAAACAGCAGGCTGTGCTGCCAAACCACCACATCATCACTGGTGCCGTGTATCATGAGGAGCTTGCCGGTGAGCTTGTCCGCATTTTCCACGAGGTTTGATTTTTTGTAGCCTTCGGGATTTTGTTGCGGCGTATCCATGTATCGCTCGGTGTACATGATTTCGTAGTAGCTCCAGTCAATTACCGGACCGCCGGCCACACCGGTTTTAAACAAACCCGCCTTGCGCGTCATAAGCGATGTGGTCATAAAGCCGCCGTAACTCCAGCCATATACAGCAAGGCGGTTGGCGTTTATATACGATTTCGTTTTGAGGTATTCCACCCCTTTTTCCTGATCGTCTATTTCGGCCGAGCCAAGATTTCGGAATGTAGCCTGCTCAAAGTCTTTCCCCCTGTTTTCAGAGCCGCGTCCGTCAACCGTAAATACCACAAAGCCCTGTTGCGCCATGTAGTAAAGAAACATGTCGGTGCCGCCCAGCCACGAGTTTGTGACCAGCTGTACGTTGGGGCCGTTATACACATACACCAGTGAAGGATATGATTTTGTAGAATCGAAGTTGGCGGGCATAATCATGCGGCACCAGAGCGGAGTTTTGTTGTCTGCTGCATTTATTGTAAACAGGCGGATCTGGCAGGCTGAATAGGCTGCAAGCGGATTGGCTGCTCGCAGCAATGTTTTTACAGCACCGCTTTTTACGTCATTCACCGACTGCACACGCGGCGTGTTTACCGATGAAAAATTGTCAATGTAATGTGTGCCGGCCTTGTTGAATACCGCATTGTGTACACCGTCTTCTTTGCTGAGCAGCGTTACTTTTCCGGTAGCCAGTTCGGTTTTATAAATGTGGCGTACAATGCTGCCAAACGGAGCTGCCTGAAAAAACAGGGTTGTGTTTTTGACATCAAAACCATACACATCAGTTACGATGTAAAGCGGTTCGGGTGTAATGCCTGTGGCCGGAGTAAGGTTGCGGATCATTTTGCCATCGGTGCCGTAGAGATAAATTGAGTTTGCACCGTCGCGTTCGCTTTGCCAGATGAACTGGTTGGGGTTACCCGGCACAAATTGCATGGCGTGCAGGGGCTGTACATATTTTGTATCCTTCTCTTCAAAAAGTGTGGTTTCAAAGGCGCCTGTTTCGGCATTGTAGCGATTCAGTTTCATGTGGTTCTGATCGCGGTTGAGCACGGCAATGTAGATGCTTTTGTTGTCGGGGCTCCAGGCAATGTTGGTGAGATATTGTTCTTTGGGTTCGCCGGTTTGGATGAAAATGGTTTTACCGGTACTCAAGTTATACACACCAAGTGTAACATGGTGGCTTGCTGCGCCGGCCATGGGGTATTTAATCATGGTTGCGGTGGCCGGCTGGTTGGCGATATTCATTATCGGGTAATCGGTAACCATGGTTTGATCCATGCGGTAAAACGCCAGCAGATTGCCTGAGGGCGACCAGAATATGCCTTTTTCAATGCCAAATTCCTCGCGGTGTACGGTGCTGCCGTTTACAATGTTTTTTTCGCTGTCGCTGGTTACGGCTGTGGCGCCGTCGCTGCCGCTTTTAATTACATACAAGTTGTTTGCAAGTGTGTAGGCAATATGTCCGCCGGCAGGTGATTCTTCGCTGTAGCCGGCATCTTCGGGGATAGCCGGAGTGAGTTGGGGTTTAGCCTTACCCGAGCCGAGATCATAGGTAACAAGATAACGTGTCACATGAAACGTAAATGTTTTGGGCGAGGTCCATGTGATCAACGGAAATCTTTTCATACCGCCAAGTGCTGTAACCTGCAGCGACTGTATTTTCTGGTTCAGTTCGCTGAGTGTGAGTACGGCTTTTGGTAAAGATTTGCCGGAGGCGGCATCAATAAAAAGCGTTTCTTCGCCGTTGTTAACTTTCACAAAAGCCACGCTGTTGTCGGCATTCCAGGCTAGTTGTTGCAGGCGCTCGGGTGCAAGCGTAGTGCGCTGGCGCAGCACGGCATCTTCCACAGTAAGCATTTGTTGCTGTGCCGAAATTGAAAGCGGAGCCAGCAGTAAAGCAAAAATCA
The DNA here is from genome assembly GCA_020402865.1 of Bacteroidota bacterium. Classification (NCBI taxonomy): domain Bacteria; kingdom Pseudomonadati; phylum Bacteroidota; species Bacteroidota bacterium. The sequence continues at coordinate 130,760 of JADBYT010000026.1, forward strand.
GGTGTTTCATGGTGTTGTAAGGGTATGTTAGAGGGCAATAATTCCTTCTATGGCCGAAGCCTGCTGATAAACCATCAGTACATCGTCCACACTGAGCATCACCTCGCGGGCGGTAATGCTGGTGTATTTTCCGTTCGAAGAAGGCTGACGTTTAATCTCGGCATCGTCGCCGAAAAGACTTTCTACCTGCGCAATTTTTTGGTTGTCGGAAGGCACAATGAATTTATACATGTACAGCGAAGGCCATTGAAATTCGCTGAGTTGTTTGCGCAGTGCTTCGTAGTCGGGTTGTTTGTCCATCACAATAAATCATTCATTTTACGGCGGTCGCGTTTGGTGGGGCGGCCTTTGGCAGTGTGGAATACCGGCGGGCCAAGCTCCTTGAGATCGGTGAGTTTCTGGTATTCTTCTGCCGGTGTTAAGTCTTCCATGTATTGCTCCACCAGTTTTGCGCCCACTCTTGCCGGCGGAAATGCAAGCACTTTCACTGTTTTGGTAATTACACTGTATCGGAAGCTGATTACATCGCCGGGCTTTAGTTCTTTAGCCGGTTTCAGTATATCGCCGTTCAGCTTAACCTTGCCGCCTTTACATGCGTCGGCCGCGAGTGTCCGGGTTTTGTATAGCCGCACACTCCAAAGCCATTTGTCCGCACGTTTTGATTCGTTCATGGAAATTTTCAACGGTAAAGATAAGTTTCTCCCGCACATCTTGTAAATTCAGCCTCCCAAACAATACTGATGATTACCTATAACCCGAAAAACTGGATTCAGCTCATCTTCGCATTTCACCGGAGCGATACATTCCGCATACTCATTCCCTCCATGCTGGGAATTGGTCTTTACAGTGCCATTGTAGCGTATGTGGAAATCGAAATACTCGATATGCGTTTCAAAAGCTCGGTAACCATGCACTCGCTTATGGGTTTTGTGCTTTCGCTGCTGCTGGTGTTTCGTACCAATACAGCCTACGACCGCTGGTGGGAAGGCCGCAGGCTCTGGGGCACATTTGTCAATCACTCGCGCAGCATGAGTATCAAGATTCACTCCTTTCTGCCTGCACATGCACAGGATGAACGTGAGCGTTTCAGAGTGCTTCTCAGTAATTACTTTTTCGCCTGCCGCGACCATCTCCGCCAGCTTAAAACCAACGACGAGTGGGAAACTCATCCGGACATTGATAATGCGGCTTTTCTCTCAAAATCGCATGTACCCAATGCGCTGCTGCTCGAATTGACACGACTGGTAAACAGCTTCGAAGTAAACGGACTCATTGATAAAACCCGTTTGCTCATGCTTAACGAAGAACTTCGCTCACTTGCCGAAGCCATGGGGGCCTGCGAACGAATACGCAATACGCCGATACCGTATTCGTACAGCATGTTCCTCAAGAAAATAATTTTCTTTTACACGCTTACCATGCCTTTCGGTTTTGTAACCGACTTTAAATATGTAATGATTCCGATTATTGTATTCATTTTCTACGTATTCACCAGCATTGAGCTTCTGGCCGAAGAAATTGAAGACCCGTTCGGAACCGATGTAAATGATTTACCTACCGATGAACTGGCCGGTAAAATAAGCCAGGCTGTTTCTGAAATTCTGAAATCATGAACGAAATACAAATCGGCACAACAGTAGAACACGATAATTTCGGCCGCGGCAAAGTGGTTGATGTGACAGACCTGTTCTGGACAATCGACTTTGGCAAGCGAGGCACAATGGATATTTCAAAGCGCCAGTACGAATTGCTGCGCGTGGTTACTGAAGAAGAACAACAGGAAATGGCAAACACATTTACCATGCACGATCTTGAATATACCCTGCGCAGCCTGCTCGAAAACTGGGGCGATTCGCAGTCGGAGTTTGTTGAACTCGGCAACCGGTGGGAAGGCGGAAAACTCATCCTCCAGCCGGCCGACAACAGCCTTAAGCCCAAAGAAATTCCCATCGAAACATTCTTCCACAAAATTGTAATGCTCCGCGACCGCCTGCGTACCATGGAGCAGAAGATAAATGCCCACAGCAAACTCACCGACAGTGAAAAGGTGGAGATGCAGCAGTACATCACAAAAATTTACGGCAGCCTCACCACATTCAATGTGCTTTTCAAAAGCAGTCTCGATCAGTTTGTGGGCGAAAAGGGCGCCAAAGAATAATGCCTGCACGTAAGCCGAAAGATCTGTTGCATACTGCCATGCTCAATGATTTCCGCGTCATTCCGGGTGTGGGAAAAAGTATTGCGCAGGATTTTATTGACATGGGCTTTACTTCACGCAGCCAGCTTGCCGGAAAAAATCCGGAAAAGCTGTATGCCGATTTTTGCAGGATGCGCGGCATGCACATTGACCGTTGTATGCTTTACGTGTTTCGCTGCGCGTTATATTTTGTAAGTACGCCGCTGCATGAAACTGAAAAGCTGAACTGGTGGTACTGGAAAGACAAAGCATAAAATGAACACAACCGCAAACGACAAGTCACAGGAAGAATGTCTTTTTTGCTTTGCCGATAAAGTCTCGCAGGATGTGGTGTGCAGCGTATGTCTGTTTCCGTTGCAGGGTGGTGAGACGGAGCAAAAACGTTTCTTCGAGCAGCATGCTGCCCTGCGCAAAAGTATTTTGGTATCGGCATGGTGGATCAATCTGGCGCAGCAGTTTGTGCTGGGTGCGGCGCTTGGTTGTGTGGCCAATATTTCGTTAACACGTGGCTGGCACTCGCTCACTGCACTGTTGCTCTACGGTTTGGCCGGGAGCTTTAATCTGGTCATGTATTTTCTGCCCAATCGTTTCACACAAGTATCGGCTGCCGTGGCCGGTACGGTGGGCGTGTTGTTTATTGCTGCTGCCTTCTGGCTGCATAAACTCAACTTATGGTCACTGGCATTTTCGACTGCATACGTGGTGGTGATGGCCGTTACATTTTACCGCTACACAAGTACGGCTGTTTTACTGAGAATGCACTGGGTGAGGGGAGGAAACGCGGATTATTAACTAATTTATGTCGATGGCATCACGATCTGCACCAGCTGTATCCTCACGCGATACCCGAAAATATGGCACCTTAAAGGTTAAGGTAACTGATTTAAGTACGTGTTACATTTGCGGACTTCATCCTTTTTCCCAAACTGAGGTTTATTGTCCGATTTGTAAATTTCCTCAGCGTGGTTTGCCTTCCGAACAATATCAGTTTGTGGTAAATCGACGTAAATTAAGAAAGCGCGTAAAAGAGGCTGCAGATGAAATAATTTTAGCCCGCAGGCTTTTGTTATCAGCTTCTGGCGAATATTTTTTAGCTATTATTTTTGATATAAACGACGCTGAAGGTGAAAATGAGAGAATTTTGCGTTTAGCCATTTCCGGGATATTTTTAGGGATGTGGTTTTATTCTAAAACAAATTTGAAACAAGCTTTAACCTATTCAATAGCAGCTGTTGTGACTATAGAGTTGGGAGTGGCATTTATAGGAGCCGAAGTTAAAGCAGGAAATATTGTGTTGTTGATTATTGCTTTAATTCTCCTGATTGTTGCATATCGATCAGTACTCAAATCCATAACGCTTTTGAAAAACATAGATCCTGTTATGGCTATGTCAGTTCAAAATGATATTCATGAATAGCTGGATTGGGGTTGTTATAAAATTCCTGTCGGAACCAAGGCTGATCGCAACTGCAACTTATAATCAATTTCACCCCTTAAAAATCCGCTTGTCAAAAGGGAACTTCATCTGATCAATGATTTTCACCTTCGCATAGTCGGCGTGAAACGGATTGAGTAAAAGATTGAAATCGCCGGGCGTTACTGCTGAGGGAACCTGAAGTACACACGATTTACTTTTGCTTACAAACTGATCGCCGAATTTCTGTGTAGCTGAAATGTGAGGAAATGTGTTCCAGTTTTCAGGAAGCTCAGTTTCAGTAAGCTTAATCAACTTCAGGTTATCCGGTATGTAGATAGTAAGCATAAAGTAATCGTCGGGCAATGTGGCAAGACTGAAATGCACAGCTACTTCGGCCATAGCAAGCGAGCGGTTTGAAGCGGTGTACACCAGTTCCGTACCGGGAGAATTCCAACGCGCTCCTTTTGCCGCTGCGCCTTTACCCGAAAGCGAAAGTCCGTATTTCTCACGTGTAAGCCGATATACTTCCATACACGCTTACACAAATACACCGTGATCAATACGTACAAGCTCGCCAATAACCATTTCCTTGCCGTATGAATCTTTGAGAAGTTCCATCGGCTCAAGGCCTCCTAAGGCAAAACTGGGTGTATTTAACCAGCCTCTGAATTTTTCCAGATCACCAAATACATCAAGGCCCACTTTGGTTACCTCCGCCATTTCAATAATTTTTTCCGATTGAAGCGGCCCGAAACTTTTTGATGCCTGTTTGTACCGCTGAAGCGATTTGGTGGACAAATCAAGCAGTGATGCCCAGTCGTTTTCTGTAAATGGCGTATAGTGCTGTATAAGACTGAAAAGTGAATACGGAATACCCAAGCGGATAACCACCACGATGAGCATTTTATCTTCGAGGAAATCTTCGTAGGTGCGTGTTTTACGCAACTTAGCAGCTACAGGCACCGGTAAGTTTTCGGGCGAACTGTGCTGCAAGAGCAGGGCGATTTCTTTATCGAGCTTTTGCTCAATCGTAACTTTGGTGAGAGACATGTGTACCTCCTTCGACAACTGTCCCCAAATTTACGACATTTTTCCCGATAAGTTTCACATCCCCCCAAAATTACTTCACCAGCGCAAACTTTTCGGTAGCCATTTCCTCTACCGCTTTGCCTATGGCGAGACACGCTGTGGCGGCAGGAGAAGGGGCATTGAGCACGTGAATGGCGTTGCCTTTGTACTCAATTTTAAAATCATCAATCATATTGCCTTCGGGCGAAAGCGCCATGGCGCGTACGCCGCTGCGGCTTGCCACAATATCGTCTGATTCGAGTGTGGGAATTAATGTTTGCAGGCGTTTGAGGAAGTAGGCTTTTGAAAAAGCGCCCCGGTATTCATCCAGACCGAATTTCCAGTGTTTGGCGAAGAATTTCCAGGTGCCGCCAAAACCAAAGGCCTGAGCGGTATCGCGCATGCTGAAGGAAGTGCGTCCGTAGCCTTCGCGTTTAAACACAAATACGGCGTTAGGACCGCATTCCACGCCACCATGAATCATGCGGGTAAAATGTACGCCGAGGAAGGGGAACTGCGGATTGGGCACCGGGTACACGAGGTGACGTACTTTGCTCATGCCTTTCTCGGTAAGGTCGTAATAATCGCCACGGAAACCTACAATGGCGGCATCGCTTCGGGTGCCTTCTTTTTTGGCAATACGGTCGCTTTGCAAACCGGCGCAGCTTACCAGATAACGTGCGTTTATGGTACCCCGGTTGGTGATAATGTCGGTACTGTTGTTGTGATGGATGAAATCTTTTGCTTCGGTACTGAGGAATACTTTGCTGCCGGGAAATTTCTGTTCAAGCAGTTCGCCCAGTTTACGGGTTACGCCCGGAAAATCAATAATACCCGTGCAGCCCACCCGGATGCCGGCAATAGCTTTTACATAGGGCTCAATTTCGCGTACCTGATCGCCGGTAATGATTTCGATGTCTTCCACACCGTTTGCCTGTCCGTTGGCAAACACTTTGTGCATGTGGGCAAGCTCGCTTTCCTTTACGGCAGCAATTACTTTCCCGCAAATATCATGAGCGATATTATGTTCTTTGGCAAACGCCACAAGCTCACGGCGGCCGTCCACACAGTTTTTGGCTTTGTAGGAGCCCGGCTTGTAATAAATACCTGAGTGAATAACTCCCGAATTACGGCCGGTCTGGTGTGGAGCCAGACGATCTTCTTTTTCAAGAACGGCTACTTTCAGGTTCGGATGACGCACATTTATTTTATACGCCACGGCAAGGCCCACACAGCCTCCGCCAATAACTACCACATCAAACGATTGCTTTTCGGTGCTCACGGTTTCGCTATTTGTGCGCAAAGATACACGGGTTTTAGTATGGCCGTTCTTAAATTTTCCGGGCAAATTCCGGCCCTGACAAAACGCTGACAAGCACCGGCGCCAAACACTTACCTTTGCGGCCATGAATCTTCAGAACGATCTCTTACTGCGTGCGGCCCGTGGCGAAAAAACAGAACGCACACCCGTGTGGCTCATGCGTCAGGCCGGCCGCGTATTGCCCGAATACCGTGAAGTACGCGCCAAAATGGGCGGCTTTAAGGAATTGGTAAAATCGCCCGAGTTTGCCTGCGAGGTAACCGTGCAGCCGGTAGATATTCTCGGGGTGGATGCCGCAATTATCTTTTCTGATATTCTGGTCATTCCCGAGGCAATGGGTCTTGATTACGAAATGGTGGAAAGCCGTGGCCCGCTGTTCCCCAAAACAATACGCTCTGCTGCCGATGTGGAAGCGCTCCGCGTGGCAAACGGGGTTGATGATCTTTCCTACGTGTGCGATGCCATACGGCTTACTAAAGCCGCGCTCGGTAACCGCGTGCCGCTTATCGGTTTTGCGGGTGCGCCGTGGACCATTCTGGCTTACATGGTAGAAGGCAGCGGCTCAAAAACATTCTCAAAAGCCAAACGCTTCCTTTACACCGAGCCGCAAACGGCACATGCCCTGCTCGAAAAAATTACGCAAAGCACCATTCATTACCTCAAAGCTCAGGTAGCTGCCGGGGCCGATCTGGTTCAGATTTTTGATTCCTGGGCCGGTATTCTTTCACCGGTGCAGTACCGCGAGTTTGCGCTGCCCTACATAGCCCGCATTTGCGATGAACTGCATACGCTGGTGCCCGTAACCGTGTTTGCCAAAGATGCACACTTCATTCGCCGCGATCTCGGGCTGCTTGCTTCCTGCCGTACGGTAGGGCTCGACTGGACCATGGATGCTGCCGAATCGCGTGAACTCATCGGGCCAGACAAAACGCTGCAAGGCAACGCCGATCCGTGTTTGCTTTATTCCGATTTTGCCACCATCAAAGCCGAAGCACATAAAATGCTTCGTGCATTTGGTCCGCAACGCCACATTGCCAACCTCGGGCACGGACTTTATCCGGATCTGGAAAAAGACAAAGTGCGTTGCTTTGTGGATGCGGTAAAAGAGTTTCAGGGGTGATTAAATAACATTCACCTGTTTGCTTAACTTCGTGGCTTATGACACCCGACGAACTCAGGCAACTAATTCAAGGCATTGAAACAGACCGGATTGAAAAAACCGAGTCTGAAACCAATACCGATAAGTTCGGGGAAGCAATCTGTGCCTTTGCCAATGATTTTCCCGATCATCAGCAGCCGGGCTATCTTATTCTCGGTGTGACAGATAACAACGAAATTAAAGGGGTGACCAATGCCGAAAAGGTAATGCTCACCATCAGTAACCTGCGTTCGGGAGGGAATCTTTCCTCGCCGCCAGCACTCACTACTGAAAGCATAGATATAGACGGTAGGCAGGTAGTAGTAGTAAAAGTATTCCCGCACATTGCGCCTCCGCTCAAATTCAAAGGGCGGATTTACATTCGCGTAGGCCCGTCAAAAGCTATTGCCGCAGAAAATGAAGAAAGAATGTTGTCCGAAAAAAGGGCACGCGCAGGAAATCGTCCCTTCGATTCGCAGGCTGCACGGGGAAGTACACTTTCAGACCTGAATGTAAATCTATTCAGGGAAACCTATTTACCCACCGCCGTTCCGCCCGACGTAATTGAAGCCAATCACCGCGACATTAAAATACAGATGGCCTCGCTTGGCTTTTACGATACTAAATTCGATTGTCCTACACACGCCGGAATTCTGTTTTTTGGCATCAATCCGCTTTTCTTCCTGCCCGGAGCCTACATACAGTATGTACGCTACGAGAAAGAATTAATTACCAGCAATGTGGTGGAAGAAAAACGATTTTCCGGCGACCTCATTTCCATGCTCCGTGATCTCGACCGGTTTGTGCAACTTATAATCCGCCAAAAGCCAGTTCCCGTTTCAGGCCTGCGCGAAGAAATGAAAGCCGATTACCCCGCATGGGCACTCCGCGAGTTGCTTATGAATGCGGTTATGCACCGGAATTATGATTCCAATGCGCCGATACAGTTTTACCAGTCGGAAGACAGTATTCAGATTCGGAATGTGGGCGGATTGTACGGTGCTGCCCGCGATGCTTTTCCTGAAATTAATGATTACCGCAATCCCACCATTGCCGAAGCACTTAAAAATCTTGGCTATGTAAATAAATTCAGCCGTGGTGTGGCCACTGCACTTGATCTTTTGATCAAAAACGGCAACAAAGTTGAACTCACTATTGATCAGCCCGCTTACATCAACGTGCTTATCCAATCAGCTGCGTTATGAAAATCATTACCTTTTTCAATTGCAGAGGTAAAATCGGGAAAACCACCATGATTTACCACCTCGCACACAAGTTTGCCGAAAAAGGAGTAAGAGTTTTGGCGGTGGATTTAGATCCACAGGCGGGGTTGACGGAGATGTTTTTGCCATCAAGTGATCAAATATCTCATCTTACAAGAAATCTTTACTTTGGGAGTTTGTTAGGTAGTAAAAAGCTGACACTACATGAGAAGTCAGAATATCGGAGTATTCCTATTAGTAATAATATTTACTTAATTCCGAATGATCTTGAGTTTGTTTCTGCTGAAGAGTTTCTAAGTACAGCATGGTTTTCCTTTAATAGTGATCCGAATGATAAATATCCAGAACTTTCTTTATTTGAAGATGTCATAAAGTATGCATGTGAAAAAGATGATATTGATATAGTATTGGTTGATTTAGGGCCGAATTTATCAGCAATTAATAAGACCGTATTGTTTATGGCTGATTGTAATCTTCTTCCTGTATCTTATGATAATCTATCATTGCATTCTATTAGAAAAACTGGTAATAGTTTGAATCAGTGGGAAAGAGAATGGTGTAATAGTTCGAATTATTTGAAGAAAATGAAAGAAATGGATAGATTCCATTCTGGTTACATTATCCTTTTTCCAGGTAGTACAGATATAAATTTATATCCAAACTCAATATATGGTGCTGCTATTTCTAGGGAATATTGGCATGAAGTATTGCAATTGAACATAGATGTTGGAAATGATATTCATGTTGACAAAATGAGTCTTTCTTTACTCAAATTCAATCGCAGTCTCTACCCCATGGCTATAGAAGCGGGTAAACCCATGTTTCACCTCACTCCCGCCGATGGAGCCATAGGTAACCACCTCAACGCCGTTCGCCAGTGCAGCCTCGAATACGACATTCTCGCCGAGCGTATTAACCAAGCCTGCCAGTTAGGTTTGAAACTCTGATTACACCGGCTTCACCACCTCAATCCCGTACATCATCGGCATTTTATCGCCGAAACCTTTGATGCGCCAGAAACCGTCTTCGCTCTGCTCAATATTCTGAAAACAGGGGTAAGGCGAGTAGGTGTATTCCTCAAAGCGTTTCAGCTGAAGTCCTTGTGCCATCAAACTGCCCATAATTTTTGCAAGGCCATGGTTCCAGCCGTAGGTGGTATAGCTGATTTCCGCATTGCGGTCAGCGTAGCTGCCTTCTTCCAGTTCCACAATCGGCTCGTTTTCGGCACTGTTATAGGGATAGGCCAGGTGTGAAAAATCGTTCGAAAACATCCACAACACCGGATGAAAATCCACTATCAGAAACCGTCCGCCGGGCTTAAGCGATTGTGCAATTACTTCGGCCCATTTGTTCAGGTCGGGAAGCCAGCCGATGGTTCCGTACGAGGTAAACACAATATCAAAGGTGTTGTGTATGTGGTTGCGTGTGTCATATACGTTACAGCATACAAAACGCGCATCAGCCTTTTCGGATGCGGCCAGTTCACCGGCCAGCTTAACAGCTTCGTCGGAAAGATCAACGCCTGTGACTTTGGCCCCCAGTCTCGCCCAGGAAATCGTGTCCATTCCAAAATGACATTGCAGGTGAAGCAGCGTCTTCCCGTTTACATCGCCCAGCCAGTCACGCTCAAGCTGATTTAAACTGTTCTTACCGGCTTTAAACGAGTCGATATCATAAAACGCCGACTGCTTGTGTACAGCGGTCTTCAGGTTCCACGCATTCCGGTTCTGTTCTAAATAATCACTATTCATGGGGAAATGTACATATAAAAACAAAGCAGCCATGCTAAAGCATGGCTGCTTGTCAAACACGGTAATTACGCCCCAGTTACTACCGTGTAGATCATAATGTTATCAGTAGATTGAGTTTTCCTCAATATTTAAAATACAAATCTATTTTTCGCACGCATTGCTGATTTCTTTTTTCGGTCAGCCCGGCCCATTTCCCGGTAAACCCTGCTAAATCATAGCCGGTTTCACTTCACAACTTCCCGTAATTCATGTGTCCGTGTAATCAATGTAAAACATTAGGTGTAAAGCATGCCGGTATAACAACGTACGTGAATACGGGTGTGTATCAAAAGAAGAGGTTTGTTTTATAACAAATGAAGTCTGCGCATCAGAATCGGGCGGTATTGTTCGCCAATTGGAATGGAGGTGCTGCCAATTTTAGCTACATTTTCCTCCACACTGTCAATATGTTGCACCGCAGCAATCCACGACCGGTGTATGCGCAGAAACAGCGAAGAGGGCAGTTTTTCTTCCACACTTCGCAGAGTCATGTGTATGGTGTAGCGTTTATCGGCCGTATGAATGGTAATGTAATCGCCCAGAGCCTGCACATAGAGAATATCTTCGAGCCTGATTTTAACAAGTTGATTTTGTGCACGTACAAACACAAAATCACTTTGAATACCTGCAACTGATTTGCGTTGTATGTGCAGCGCCTGAGCTTTTTCAATGGCCTGAATAAACCGCTGCAGGTTTACCGGTTTTACCAGATAATCAACCACATTCAGCTCAAATGCCTCCACGGCATAGTCAGACTTTGCAGTAATCAGTATCACAAGTGGTTTTCGTTCGAGTGAACGTAAAAGGTCAAGCCCCGACATATCGGGCAATTCGATATCGAGAAGCAGCAGGTCGATATTTTCGTTTTTCAGCCTGTTGTAGGCTTGCGTTGCACTTTCGCAAGAGCCGGCAAAGGTGAGGTTATCCACCTGCGCAACCAACTGTTCAAGCGCCATAAGCGCAAGCCGGTTATCATCAACTATTAAACAATTCATGGGTTATGGTATATTTAAGGGATAACCAACTGCAAGTTTCCACATTTATACGGCCCAAACTTTATTTTTTTTGCAAATCAGGTAGAAATAACGGTATTCTGGAACTGTTAAAATTAATTATCGTAATATTGCGATATGGGAAAAACGAAAACAGGGGTTTTTAGTGAAACACAAAACCAGCTGGCCGTTCTGGCCAAAGCCCTTGGGCATCCTGCCCGTATTGCTATTCTGGAAGTACTGATTACCAAAAACACATGTATATGCGGCGATCTTGTGGAAGAGCTGCCGCTGTCGCAATCAACCGTTTCGCAGCATCTAAAGGCGCTAAAAGAAGCCGGTCTCATTCAGGGTGAAATAGAAGGGCCGCGCACGTGTTATTGTATTCATTCCGAAAACTGGCAAAACGCACAGCGTCTGCTCGCCGATTTTTTCCAAATGAGGGAAAATGCAACCGTAAAATGCTGCTGAAATGATTGATTATTCCCCCAAACAACGTCTGCTGGCCGAATGGCTGGGCACTTTTTTTCTGGTTTTTTGCGGCACAGGCGCTATAGTGATTAATGATATTTCGGGCGGAGCCATTACGCACAGCGGTATTGCCATCACCTTCGGGCTGGTGGTGATGGTGCTTATTTATGCGTTCGGAGAAATTTCGGGTGCGCATTTTAATCCGGCAGTTACGGTTGGTTTTGCGCTGGCCGGTCGTTTTGCCTGGAGCCGGGTGCCGCTGTATGTGCTGTGTCAGTTTGGCGGAGCACTTGCGGCCAGCTTTACGCTCAAATGGCTTTTTCCGCAACACGAACTGCTGGGCGTAACGCTGCCGTCGGGCACGGCCGGACAATCGCTGGTGCTGGAGTTATTGCTTACGTTTTTGCTTATGCTGGTTATTCTTCGCGTATCGCAAGGTGCGCGTGAGAAGGGAATCACGGCTGCGCTGGCTGTGGGCGGACTGGTGGCACTTGAAGCCCTTTTTGCCGGGCCGGTTTGCGGCGCGTCTATGAATCCGTTTCGTTCGCTGGCGCCTGCGCTGGCTTCGGGGCATACCGAGCACAGCTGGGTCTATCAGATAGGGCCGTTTGCCGGTGCCGCTGCGGCCACGGGTGTTTCGGCATTTTTTCAATCAAAAAAATCTCAACCTGAGTTATGATACACGTTCTCTTTGTGTGCATCCACAATTCGGCCCGCAGCCAGATGGCCGAAACCTATCTCAATCATTTCGGTGCCGGTAAATACAGGGCGCAGAGCGCAGGCATCGAGCCGGGTAAACTGAATCAGGTAGTGGTAAAGGCCATGCACGACGATGGCTTTGATATTTCGGGCAACGGCACCAAAAGTGTGGAGGAGATGCTGCAAAGCCGTCAGCTTTTTGATTTTGTGGTAACCGTGTGCGACGAAGCCAGCGCCGAACGCTGCCCGGTTTTCCCCGGCCCCGGGAAACGCCTGCACTGGGGCTTTCCCGATCCTTCGTCGTTTGGCGGCGATGAGGCCGAAAAGCTCAAACAAACCATTATTGTGCGCAATGCCATCAGGCAAAAAGTACAGGAGTTTGTGAATCAAAACGCCGCCGTGTAAAACTCGTGCAGCCGGTGTCTGAATGACGGCCGGTTAATTTGGTAACTTCGGCAGGTATGCCTGACTTTCTTGATCAGTACGACCGGCTGGTGTTTTTTGCCATTCACAACTGGCGCAACGGCCTGCTTGATTTCATTATGCCCTGGGCCACCAACCGCTGGGTATGGATTCCGCTGTATGCCCTGCTGGCGTTTTTGCTGTGGAAGCATTACCGCTGGCAAACCATTTCCATTGTACTCATGGCCGGTGCACTCATTGCGCTGAGCGATCAGGGCGCCAATTTTGTGAAACGCACCACCGAACGCCCGCGCCCCTGCCACAACAGCGAGATTGCCGCAAAAATTACCACACCCGCCGGCTGCGGCGGCCCCTACGGCTTTTTCTCCGGCCATGCCGCAAACAGCATGGCGCTGGCCGTGTTTCTCTGGTTCTTTTACAAAGCCACACCGCTCAAAAAATGGATGTGGCTGCTGTTTGTATGGTCGCTCATTGTGATGTGGAGCCGCATATACGTAGGTGTGCATTATCCGCTCGATGTGCTTTGCGGGGCTGTGTTTGGCGGCCTGTGCGCATGGGGCTGCTACCGGCTTTATTTTGTGCTAAGCGAGTGGGTGAAGAAAATTTTGCCGTGATGGCCTCTGAGTAATATTACTGAGAGGTTGCCAATACACAAATTAGTTTTTTGTAGTTTAGTAACAAACGATTACCCCTTCACACATGTCAACAAAAAATCAACAAAAATCACAGCACCTGCTTGCTGTATTTGTATCGTTCACAGGCCTTATTTCGCTGCTGTTTGTTTATGTCTATGACCTTATTCATAAGGTAAATTATGGACATTCAGTTTGGTATTACATTTTTTCTTCGCTACAGAGTATTTACTTCTGGGCGCCGGAAGGATATTCTTACTTATCATTTATACTCGCTCTGATTTTTCAGCTACTAATGATTTTTGGGGCCTTGAAAACACTGAAAACAGGTAAGTATAGCCGTTTGCTGATTTTTTCTGCCTTGCTGGTTTTCTTTGTGAATGCACTATTCCTGCTTCCGTATCTGATTAATGAAATGATGAATATTAGAGGTATTACGGCGCTTTCATTATTAAATATTCTTGTGTTGTTTAGCTATGTGTTATGGAGTTATTATTTATTAAAAGCTGGATTACGCGGAGTGCAATTTAAAATAGTAAGTTATGAGGAAGACGGGCAGCTAAAGACAAAGCCCGAAAAAGCTGATATGGCAATACGTTTGTTTCATCGGATATTGGATATACTGCTTATGTATATTGCGTCGAGAGGTATTGTTACGATGTGCAAACGATTATTAGGTATGTATTACATGGGGGATGTTTTTTCGTACGATCTTTTAGAATTATCGCCAATAGAATTGGCTTTAATCGATATATTTATCGTAATTGCTTTTTATATACTTACCGAAGTGGTTTTTGGTATTACTCCTGCAAAGGCACTCTCCGGCACACTTGTAATTAGCACAAACGGCAACGCACCTTCAAAGGCTCAGCTAATAGGTAAAACATTTGCTCGTTTTATTCCTTTTAACGGACTGTCTTTCTTATTCGGAAAAGATTTTCAGGATAAACTCAGCAATACACTTGTGGTGAAACAGCAAGCGCAGGATGAGTCGCATACATAGTAGTCAACAGCAAACATTAACTTAAAGCTGCTGTAATCAGTGGTAAAGAAAGATTGAGTAATTTCAGCAAAGAAATTATTCCGAATTACGCTTTCACGATGCAAACCCTCCTGCTCATTTTCCTCGGCGGCGGCTTAGGTAGTTTGGCCCGCTACGGCGTATCGGTGCTGGTGCGGCAGTTTTCGGCGGCAGCGTTTCCGCTTGCAACCCTGCTGGCCAATGTGCTGGCCTGTGTGGTAATGGGCGCTGTGCTCTGGTACTTTGCGCAACGTGAGGCCGACGCGCCGGTGAAGTTGTTTTTGCTTACCGGTTTCTGCGGCGGATTCAGCACATTTTCCACCTTCAGCCTCGAAACGCTTGAGCTGTTCAGGCGCGGAAGTACGGCTATGGGTGTGCTCAACATCAGTTTAAGTATTGCACTTTGCATGGCCGTGCTTGCGGTGCAGGTGCGCAAAACATAAGTGTATGAAAAAGCTTTTTCTGGGTGCGGCACTTGCCACCGCAGCCTTTGTGTTCATGGCGCAAAAACCTGCGCAGCAACCCGATTCGTCGTCGTTGCCGCGCGCGCCTAAATTGGTTGTGGGCATTGTAATTGACCAGATGCGTTATGATTATATTTATCGCTACTGGGACAAATTCGGCAACGGCGGTTTTAAGCGGCTGGTGAATGAAGGTTATTTCAACCGCAATACACATTACAATTACATGCCCACCGAAACCGGCCCCGGCCATGCGTCTATTTACACCGGTACATTTCCGGCCGTGCATGGCATTGTGGCCAACCGCATGAACGATCTCAGCACCGGCAATCCTTCCATTTACTGCGTATCCGATTCATCGGTTACGGGTGCCGGCACTTCCTCGACCGAAGGCAAATGCTCGCCGCGCAAAATGCTCACCACCACCATCGGCGATCAGTTGCGCATGAACACCATTGGCAAAAGCAAAGTAATTGGCATTGCACTCAAAGACCGCGCGGCCATTCTGCCCGCAGGCCATTCGGCCGATACGGCCAACGGACTTGCTGCATACTGGTATGAAATGGGTACTGGCAAATTCATCAGCAGTTCGTATTACATGAAAAATCTGCCCGCATGGGTTGATGCATTCAATAAATACGACCTGGCCGCGCAGTACATGAGCAAGCCCTGGACCACACTGCTTGCCGCCAATCAGTACACCGAAAGCCTGCCCGACGATAACCGCTACGAAACCGTGTTTGGTCCGCTGGAAACACGCCCCGTATTTCCGCATCCGGTGGATAAGCTCAAGGGAATGGATGCGTACAAGGCGCTCGGACGCACACCTTACGGCTGCAACCTCACAAAAGATTTTGCGCTGGCCGCCATTAAAGGCGAAAACCTGGGCAAACGAGGCGTTACCGACATGCTGGCCGTAAGCTTTTCATCGCCCGATATTATCGGTCATTATTACGGTCCGCAAAGCATGGAGGTTGAAGACACTTACCTGCGCCTTGATAAAGACCTTGCTGATCTGCTCAACTTCATCGACAACTGGGTGGGCAAAAACAACGCCCTCGTGTTCCTCAGTGCCGATCATGGCGCGGTGGAAGTGCCGCAATACCTTACCGATAATCACATCCCCGGCGGCTATTTCAACGATGAAGTAATTGCCGATTCGCTCAAACGTTTTTACCAGCGCCTGTACGGCGATTCGTCGCTGCTGCTTACTGTAGATAATTACCAGGTGTTTTTAAACCGTAAACAGCTTGCCAAACACAAGCTCGATGCAGCCGAAGTACAGCGCGCCACTGCCGCACGCATCACACAAATGAACGGTATTGTGGGCGCAGTTACAGCCAGCGATCTGCTTTCCACACAGTTCACCAGCGGGGCACGCATGCTGATACAAAATGGCTGGCACCCCAAGCGTTCAGGCGATGTGTGCTACATTCCGGCGCCGGGCTGGCTGGCAGGCTGGGGCAAAACAGGTACTTCGCACGGTTCGCCGTGGAGCTATGATACGCATGTGCCGCTGCTTTGGTGGGGCTGGAAAATTAAGCCCGGCCAGAGCGATGCGCATGTAAACATTGTGGACATTGCGCCCACTGTGTGCCAGCTCATTGGCATACAAATGCCCAACGGCACGGCCGGAAAACCGCTCGAAGGATTGTTGCGATAGTACTTTGGGAATTCTGTTTTCGTAAATGCAAAGTGCAAGACACTAACGCTAACAGTTAGACAGATGAACCTAAATTGATTAATAATTAAATATTGATCTGTTAGCCGGTGTTTTTTTGATTATTTATAACCTGATTTTGATAATTATGGTTATTTATTTGTGTGTTAATGCATGATGGGTTAGGTTTGAATTGCTCATCAATTACACACACCATGACCAACTTCATTCTTTCTATCTGGTTTTTTGTGGGGATGGTATTTGCCTGAACCACTGTACCGGCTATAAGCCTCAGTATGGCCGGTACAACCCTTTTATCTGCATATTCCGGCAGGAACAGATACGTTTACGAATGCTATCTTTGCCACATGAAATCGCAGCCTGCCGAGCGGCACCGCCTCACAACACTTCAACGTCAGATTATGCAATGGCTTTTTCTGGCCGGAGGAGGTTCACTGCCGCTTGATGAGTTGTTTTCCACACTGGCCACACATTCCAACACACCGTACACCAGCCCCGAAGTTACCGCCGACAGGCTTTGCGAAGCGGTAGAGCAGCTCCTGCTTATGGATTACGCCGAAGTGCGCGACGACAGCCGCCCCAAGCTGCGCACCAAACTTTCACTCTACGATTTTGCGCCCATTTTGCAATACATGACAGAGCAGGAGGGTAGCTGGAAATGGCGGCGCGGCGTTTGTCCGGTGGTGGCCCTTTCGGATGCAGGCTACCGCTATGCGGCGGCGAAGTAATTTTTGCCAGCTTCGCGGCGGAAACGTATTTTAGTAACCCTTTTGCCCCAAACGGCATCAGCAGCACGAAAATACTATGAGCACCGATCAGCCCATCCAACCCTCCCGTTTCTATAAATTCCGCGACCTCCGTTCATTCTCGTCCGACGAGTGGATGGTAAATTCGAGCAAGAAATACCGCAAGGTATTCGACCGTGCAGAAACCTCTTACCTGCGTGTGGAATTTTCCTTCTTTAATAAATTGTTTGATGAAGAAGCCTGGTCGTGTACGGTGTGGATCAAATGCTTTGAAATGATGCCTGATGGCACACGCCGCGAAATATGCAACCTCGATACAAAGCGCGAAGTGAAACCCGATGAAAACATTGTGTATGTGCGCGATGGCTGGGGAAATGCTACCGAAGGGAATTACTGGAAAAAAGGCGAATACCTTTGGGAAGCGTGGATTGATGATGTGAAACTTGGCGAAACCACGGTGCATATTAATGATGTGGGACGTGTGACACCGGCTTTCAATCCGTATTTCAATACTGCCGAACTTAAACTCTATCCCGGCGATTTTAACGGCTGGGAAAAACAGGAACGCACTTATCTCAAAACATTCCGCCGCGATACCACGCAGTATGTGTGGGTGGAATACAAACTGCAAAATAAAACCAACCTGCCCTGGCATTACGAACTCATTTTTAATTTCTACGACGATGCCGGCCAGCACAAAGGACAGGTAACCCGCAACGGTTTTGTGCCCGAAAACAAACTCGATACCAGCTATATTTTTGATGTAGGCTGGGGCAATGATGTGGCCGGATCATGGAAAGATGAGAAGTACAGTGTGGAAGTGCTGTTTATGGATACACTGGTGGCTACCGCTATTTTTAACGTGGGAGCAACCGAAGAAGCGGGTTTGCCCGAACTCATTCTCGGTTCCGACAAGCTGGTGAAAGCCGGTGGCGAATCGTCGGCAACGCCCGCCGGAACGACTACTGCACCCGGTGAGAAACCGCTCGACGAATTGCTCAAGGAACTTGACGGTCTCATTGGTCTTACCAATGTGAAGAAGAATATTCACGATCATATCAGTTACCTCAACTTCCTCAAGATCCGTAAGGAGAAAGGCTTTGTGGAGAACACCGGTATTTCGCTGCACAGTGTGTTTACCGGAAATCCAGGCACCGGAAAAACCACCGTGGTAAATATGCTTGGCGCTATTTACAAGCAAATGGGTTTGCTTTCGAAAGGGCATGTGCGCGAAGTGGATCGTGCGGATCTTGTGGGTGAATACATCGGGCAAACGGCCCCGCGTACACGCAAAATGATTGATGAAGCACGCGGTGGTATTCTGTTTATTGATGAAGCCTATTCGCTGGCGCGCGCGGGCGACGATTCGAAAGATTTCGGGAAAGAAGTAATTGAACTTCTGCTCAAGGAAATGAGCGACGGGCCGGGCGATATTGCCATTATGGTGGCCGGTTACCCGAAAGAAATGGATGTGTTTATTGAGTCGAATCCCGGCCTGAAATCGCGCTTTAAGCATTATTATCATTTCGATGATTATTTGCCCGAAGAGCTTACCGAAATTGCCCTTTCGGCGGCCGACAAGCGTGGAATCAAACTCACGCCCGATGCACTCCGCTATCTCGAAGAGCAGTTCATTGAACTTTACCGCAACCGCGACGCAGCGTTCGGCAACGCCCGCACAGCAATTGGAATTATCGACGGGGCGAAAATGAACATGGCCCTGCGTCTGATGAAAGCGCACGATGTAAACGCGCTCAACGATGAGGAGCTTTCTACCATCACACATCCTGATTTACAGCCGCTCTTTGCGGGCAAAACAAGCCGCAATCCTGATCTGGGCATCAACGAAAAACTGCTGCGCGAAAGCCTCGACGAACTCAACCTGCTCACCGGCATGAACAACATCAAGGCCGAGGTAAACGAGCTGGTGAAGCTCACGCGTTTTTACCGCGAGTCGGGCAAAGATGTGCTCAACCGTTTCTCGCTGCACGGCGTGTTTACCGGCAATCCGGGCACCGGAAAAACCACGGTGGCCCGCATTCTTGCCAAAATATACAAAGCACTCGGCCTGCTCGAAAAAGGCCATCTGGTAGAAGTGGACCGGCAGGGCCTTGTGGCCAGCTATGTGGGCCAGACAGCCAACAAAACCCGCGAGCGTGTGGACGAAGCCATTGGCGGTTTGCTGTTTATTGATGAAGCCTACTCGCTTGGTGAAGGTGGTGCGGGCGATTTCGGCAAAGAGGCCATTGAAGTGGTGCTCAAACAAATGGAAGACCGCCGCGGCCAGTTTGCCGTAATTGTGGCCGGTTATCCTGATAATATGCACCGCTTCCTCGAAACAAACCCCGGCCTCAAATCGCGCTTCGACCGCCAGTACATCTTCCACGATTACTCGCCCGAAGAACTCTGGAGTATCGCCCAGATCATGCTCAACCGCGAAAATCTTGCACCTACCGACGAAGCGGCACAACACCTCAATGCCTATCTGCAGGAACTGCACAGCGGCCGCGATAAATATTTCGGCAACGCCCGCACCGTGCGTCAGGTAATTGAAGAAGCCGTGAAAAACCAGCATCTCCGCATGGCTTCACTCACCGCCACCGAGCGCACACCGGATGTGCTGCGCACACTGAATATAGAAGACGTGGCCGAGTTTAAACTGGGCGAAGCCGCTTCGCGGCAGCGTTCGTCGCTCGGCTTCAGGTACGGGAGCTGAGCTGATAATGCGTTTTGAGTGAACGTATTTTCGATTTGTAATGCGTTGAATTATATCAGCTAATTTCTTTTTGAAACTATTCAATAAATAGTGTGAACAATGAAAAAGTCTGATGTTTACGAAATAGCAGTTAAAATTTTCGGGATCTATTTCTTAGTCCGCTTTGTAGAACTGCTGAATGAGTTGATAGGCGTTCTGGTTATTTACAGCAATATCAATGAAGCTAATGAATTATTAGGAGGAAGCAATTCTGGATTGATGGAAGTGGGGACAATATTTATTACGAGTTTTTGTCATTTGTTTATCGGAATATTATTCGCGTGGCTGTTCATTGTCAGAACAAAGTTTGTAGTGAAACTGCTTTGCAGGGTATCTGATTATGAAGAAACAGTAACGTTTTCTTTTGAAAAGCGGATGCTTTTCGAAATTTCACTCGTCATTACAGGATTGCTGCTTATCGTATGGACATTGCCTGATCTTGTGTTTCAGATAGTGAACTATTTTGAAGCAAAAAAAGACAATATTATTCCCCAAAATGGTGAAAGCAGCTTCATTTACGCTTCGCTGATCAAGCTTTTATTTGGATTTGTAGCTGTGGTTTATGCGGGGACTGTTTCAAATGTCATTGCAAATAAAAATACTAAAACTGATTCCGAATAAATTTTGGACTGTTCGGGGATTTAACTAAGAAATCATGCAAGTTGTAGCCTGAAGAAGTATGCCCGGTTTTTGGCATGAAATGAAAGATGAACCAGTAAACCGATAGATTCACACCGGCTAATTCAGGTATCTGAAATTACTTTTTCCCCTTCGTTGTTTTCTCATTCTTCCCTTCCAGACTCGACTGCTTCTGCTTCCGTCCGAACAACACCTTAAACGGATGAAAAAACTGTCCCATAAACGAATCAGGCACATCATTGTCGGGAATACCCAGTACAGGTTTCAGCTTTTTATCTTTCGGTAAATAATACGACCCGAAAAGCTGATCCCAGATGGAAAGCGAAGAAGCATAATTTACACCGTATCGACCGGGAATGTTTTTGGCGTGATGCCAGTAATGGGTTTGAGGCGTTATGAAAATACGGTTGATGAAACCGAAGTCGATATCCACATTACAATGCGAGAAGAAGGTGAGGAAAAGGCCAATCCACATATAATACGCCACATACGATTGCCATTCTAAGCCAAGAAGCGAAAAAGGAATATAGAGTAACGGACTTAACACAAATTTTTCGCCCCAGTGAAAATGACGTGTGGACGCAAAGCCAAGCGTTTCCTGTGCGTGATGGATTTTGTGAAACTTCCACAAAAATTCAACCCGGTGAAGCAGCCAGTGACCAAAGAACTGGGCAAAATCAACCAGAATAAAGAACACAATAAACTCAAGCCATCTGGGTAAAGTAATGTCAACAAACGGGATGCTGCCACCAGCCGATTTTACAAGCGACTCAAAGCCCCAGCTAACCGCCGCAGTGAGTGCATAAAACCCGATACTGTAAAAGATTACATCAATAAACAGCACATAAAACAAATCCAGCAGAAAGTTCTTTCGCCCCACCGGACTGTATGGCTGTTTCTTGGGCAGTAGCAGTTCCAGCGTAAACGTAATGAGGCAGATCATGAGAATAATCCAGAACGGATTCATCAGATCGAATTGCTTCATCGACTGCAGAAAGTAATTCCAGAATACGCTGAAATTATCGACGAACACATCAACAATTGAAGGTGTAGTGTGGGCAGCTTCAGGCATGGAAATAGGATTAATTGCTTAAAGTTAACAAGTGTCCGATAATTTTTGCATTCTGTTTAACGAAATGGTGTGTGGGTGGCTGAGTTCATCGCAGCCACCGCAAACAATGCTTCCCCGGTGGCTGCGATGAACTCAGCCACCGCAAACAATGCTTCCTCCGGTGGCTGAGTTCATCGCAGCCACCGCAAACAAAGCTTCCCCCGGTGGCTGAGTTTATCGCAGCCACCGCAAACAAAGCTTCCCCCGGTGGCTGAGTTTATCGAAGTCACCGCAAACAATGCTTCCCCCGGTGGCTGAGTTCATCGCAGCCACCGCAAACAATGCGTCCCCCGGTGGCTGAGTTCATCGCGGCCACCGCAAACAATGCGTCCCCCGGTGGCTGAGTTTATCGAAGTCACCGGTTTACTTATTCACTCAGTCGTTTCAACAACTCAGCTTCCACGGCTTCCGGCAGCTGTGGCCCGCCTTTGGCGCTGATGAGCTGATAATCGGGGTTTGGACGATAGTGTGTTACATCCGTCTTGCGCTCTTTCACCAGAAAAATGCCGATGATGTCTTCCTTAGGAATTTCACTTCCCTCCGGCGCACGACGATCCACAATAAACACAAACCCGTTGGGTTGGGTTCCGGCTTCGGCAATTACATCGGTATCATTCACCATTACGTCGCGTACGGTTTCGTGCATGGCCAGCAGAAACTCCGGATTTACCGCCACATTTTCCTTCAGCGGCCCTTGCAGCGGGTCAATAAGTTTTCCGGCAAATGCTTTTTGCGAAAGCTGTGCAGGCATGTGTTCGCGGGCAAACGGCGTAAGCAGATACACCGAGGCATTGTTCTGTTCGAGCGTGAAAATGTGCAGTTGCATAGTGCCGCGATATTACAAAAAAGCGGCGGTCTGCATCATGCAAACCGCCGCCGAAATATCAGGGATAAATATTACTTCGTAATTACCACACGTACCGAAGCACTGCTTTCATTGCTGCTCAGCTGCATGGAGTAAATACCGGCACTGAGTTCGCCTGCATTTACAGCTACCGGCGTGCCGGCGGCTACATTATTGAGCTGAGTACTGAACACTTCGCGGCCGTTGATATCGAACAAACGCACCACAAGCACCGCAGCATCGCTGGCAGATACTACATTGAATGTGCCTGCCGACGGGTTGGGGAATACATTGAAGCTGTGTTCAATTACTTCATTCACACCCGAGCAGGGATCAACCGTGATGCTTGAGCTTGCCGAGTTTGAACAGCCTGTATTCGGATCAATGTAGGTGTAGGTAACGCTGTGAGTGCCGTTTCCGGCTGTGGCAGGAGTAAACAGGCTGCCCGAAATGCCGGGGCCAGAGTAAGTGCCACCCACCGGTATTCCGGGAGGACATTGAATTGCGGCATCATCAAAACAAATGGTGGTGGTGGTGAATGCAAACGTTACAGTGGGAATTGCATTAACAGTGAGGTTGATTGTGATGACGCTGTCGCAACCGTTGGCGTTGGGAATCGTATCGGTGTAGGTGCCCGATTGTGTGTACTGGTTACCACCCGGCGAAAGGAAGCTGCCACAGGCCGAAGCCGTGATGGTTGATGTGGTGGTGTTGCCAATGGTGAGGTTGAGTGTAATCACACTGTCGCAACCGGCTGCATTCGGAATGGTATCCATATACATACCTGAGCTTGTATAGATTGCTCCGCTGGGCGCTGTGTAAGAACCGGTGCAGGTTGAAGCCGTTACAGTTGCCGCTGAAGGCTGATTTACGGTAAGGTTGATCGTAATTACACTATCGCAGCCTGCTGCATTCGGAATGGTATCCATATACATGCCTGAAGCTGTGTAACTCATTCCGCCGGGCGAAGTGTAACTGCCGCAAACAACAGGAGAAACAGTTGCTGCCGATGGTTGATTTATTGTAAGGTTAATGGTTATCACACTGTCGCAACCTGCTGCATTCGGAATCGTGTCCATATACATGCCTGAGCTTGTATAAACAGCTCCGCTCGGTGCGGTGTAAGACGCGGCACATACACTGGGCGAAATTGCAGATGTACTGGGCGAATTAACCGTAAGGTTAATCGTGATGATGCTGTCGCAACCGGTTGAGTTTGCAATTGTATCTGTGTAAACGCCGGAAGTGGTGTATGTGTTTCCGTCGGGCGAAAGATAGCTGCCGCAGCTGGCAGGGCTGATAGAACTGGTGGTTACGTTACCTGCAATTACGTTTACAGTATCAGCACCAGACGCACAGGCACCGCTTGCAGTAAGTATATACTGCCCTGAAGTGGTGGTGGAAATAGAAGATGTGGTAGCACCGGTTGACCAAAGCAGGCTGGTGAAGGGCACGTTGAGAGAAAATGTGGCGGGCAGTGAACTGCAGGCCGTTTGATCAGGACCAAGTATGCCCGGTGTCATCGGGTTGTAAAGCTGGGCCACTTCGGCGGCAGTAAGTGCACGACTGTATAAACGAAACTCATCCATCAAACCTCCGGCAGGAGCGCCTATGTTGGCACTATAGCCCATTACTTTGAAAGGACCGGTGCCATTTAAAGTAAATGCACCTTGTGCTACTGTATTCACAAGCACACCGTTAACGTAAGCTTTTATGTTTGCCAAAGCCGGGTCATACACGAAGGTGGTCATGGTTGGTGTGGTAATAGCTGCTCCGTTTGCTAATACATCTGTCAAACCTGTTCCGCGTAATATCCAGTTATTAGGACCTGCAACGCCATTGGTAAAACAACGGAAGGAACTTGCCGACGCATCACCGAAAATATAAAAAAGTGTACTGGATGAACCGAAGTTTGCTGTACGAAAAGAAATAGTCCAGGCCGATGATGAAGTAATGCTGGTTACCCAGCCGGTATTCAGGTAATCTGTGGTTGATGATATACCTGAACCGATCAGTGCACCTTCACAAAGTGTGCCCGAACCACCTTGTGTTACAGTACCTTGAATTGTTGCCGTAGTGGTGCCCACGGGCGGTGCCGAAGCCAGGTTCGGAACATTTGTGCCGGAGCCGTTGAAGTTGTAGTACAGCACTTCGGGAGTAAGTTGTGCCGAAAGCGAAGCCGAAAGCAGGAGTGCAGCTCCGGCCAAGAGTTTGGTAAAGGTTTTTTTCATGGAGTGTGAGTTAAGGCGGGGGCCAATTTCGGTGTAAAGATAGAAAAGTACAGATAGCGTCAGATAAGCATTTATACGCAATAAATAAAAAGGTTGCCCGCTGAGGCAACCTTTTCTGAATGAGCTAATTGGAAACAATTAGTAGCCGAGTTTTTTCTTCAGGTTTTCATCCAGTACCGAAAGGAATTCTTCGGTGTACAGATAGTGCTCACCATGATTCACTTTGTTGCCGTGGATGCACACCGCAAGGTCTTTGGTCATTTTGCCGCTTTCTACGGTTTCCACGCACACTTCTTCGAGTGCTTTTGCAAAACGCATAAGCTCATCATTGCCATCGAGTTTGCCACGGAATTCCAGACCGCGTGTCCATGCATAAATAGATGCAATCGGGTTGGTTGAAGTGGGCTTGCCTGCCTGATGATCGCGGAAGTGACGGGTAACAGTGCCGTGAGCGGCTTCGGCTTCCATAATTTTGCCATCGGGGGTAACAAGTACGGAGGTCATCAGACCAAGTGAGCCAAAGCCCTGCGCCACGCTGTCGGACTGCACGTCGCCATCGTAGTTTTTGCAGGCCCAGACAAATTCGCCATGCCACTTGAGTGCTGAAGCCACCATGTCGTCGATCAGGCGGTGTTCGTACACAATGCCGGCAGCGGCAAATTTATCTTTGTATTCAGCTTCAAAAATTTCGGCGAAGATGTCTTTGAAACGTCCGTCGTATTTTTTGAGGATGGTGTTTTTTGTAGAGAGGTACACCGGCCATTTTTTCATCAGGCCCATGTTCAGACAAGAACGTGCAAAGCCGCGTATTGATTCTTCGGTGTTGTACATGGCCAGCGCCACACCATCGCCTTTAAAGTTGAATACCTCAAAGGTTTGCGGCTCGCCGCCGTCTTCGGGTGTAAAGGTGAGGGTGAGTTTGCCTTTGCCTTTAATTACAGTATCCGTAGCACGGTACTGATCGCCAAATGCGTGACGGCCAACAATGATCGGGGCAGTCCAGTTGGTCACAAGACGGGGTACGTTTGCGCATACAATGGGCTCGCGGAATACGGTGCCGTCGAGAATATTGCGGATAGTGCCGTTGGGCGATTTCCACATTTGTTTGAGACCAAACTCCTTTACACGGGCTTCGTCGGGCGTAATGGTGGCGCACTTGATACCCACGCTGTATTTCTTGATCGCCTCAGCCGCATCAATGGTTACCTGATCGTTGGTCGCATCACGGTGCTCCATACCGAGGTCGTAGTACTTAATGTCAATATCGAGGTAGGGCAGGATGAGTTTATCTTTGATAAACTTCCATATTACACGAGTCATTTCGTCGCCATCGAGTTCCACAACGGGATTGGCTACTTTGATCTTATTCATTGTATTGGTTTAGTGTTGAATGTGAGACGATTCAGGACGCGCAAAAATAATCATTCAGCTTGGCCTGCAAGCAGGAATGTGAAAGAAAGATGTGAATTGGTTGTAGTTTGCGTATTTACCCGAACCGGTGATTACATTTCAAGGTCAAGATCAAATTGCTGACGCAGTTTCTGCAGATCGGGATTGAGTTCGGCCAGGCGGCGGAATTTGTCTTGCGGGGTGTAAAGGCGTTGCTGGCCTTCTTCCTTGCTCAGTACAATATCAAGCGTAAAGTGATAATTATTGAGCTTCTGACGCAGGAAGGTCATCAGTTCGGTTTTGTCGGCTTCGAGATTTTCGAGGGCCGAGGCGTTGAACACGGTGTAGCGTACGCTCATTTCGCCCGTTTTTTCGGGGCGGTTCATGGTTACGGCGGCGTGGTCGTTGAATTTTCTGGCGGCTTTGAGCTGTTCGGCAAAGGCATTCCACGCGGCTTCCAGCTGTTCCTGATTAAACGGAGTAGCCGGTCGTTCCACAACGGGTGCGGTTTCGGTGCTCTGCGTGGTATTGTTTTGCTGTGGATTTGTAAAGCTGCTCAGGCTTCCGCCCGAAGGTTTGAGCGTGGTATTGCGACGAAGCTGGCCGGTAGAAACGGTTGCGGCGGGTGTTTGCTGGGGCGTGGCCGGCTGTTGCTGATTTTGTGGCTGCTGCTGTGTTACCGGCTGCTGCTGTTGCGTTTGCGCGGTATTTTGCGTTTGCGGGCCGGGTTGAGGCGTAACAGACGGCGTGGTATTTTGTGTAGCTGCCGGTAACGAAGCAGTGGCTTCGGCAGCGTCTGTTTCGATCAGCTGGTCATTTTTTTTTTCGGCGGCTCCGTTGAGCGCGCAAAGCTGCATGAGTGTAAACTCGACCAGCAGCCTGGGGTTTCGGGCACTTTTATAGCCCACATCGCAGCCGTTTACCAGCTTAAGTGCGCGCAGCAAAAACATGGTCTGGCAACGCGCGGCCTGATCGCGGTAACGTTCGCGTATGTTCTGGCCGGCTTCAAGCAGTTGCAATGTTTGCGGATCTTTGCACACCAGCAGGTTGCGCAGGTGTTCGGCCAGACCGGCAATAAAATTATGCCCGTCGAAACCGTTGGTAAGAATATCGTTAAAGATCAGCAGCGAGCCGGGAATATTATCGGCAAGCACGAAATCAGTTACGCGGAAGTAATAGTCGTAATCGAGCACATTGAGGTTTTCGATTACGGCCTTGTAGGTAAGGTTGTTGCCTGCAAAACTCACCACCTGGTCGAAAATCGAACAGGCATCGCGCAACGCACCGTCGGCCTTTTGGGCGATAATGTGCAGGGCATCGGGTTCGGCCTGTACGTTTTCGCTGCGCGCGATATAATCCAGATGCCCGGCAATATCATCAACCTGAATGCGGTTGAAGTTGAAAATCTGGCAGCGGGAAAGAATTGTAGGCAGAATTTTGTGCCGCTCGGTGGTAGCCAGAATAAAAATGGCATAACGTGGCGGCTCCTCAAGCGTTTTCAGAAATGCGTTAAACGCCGCTGCCGAGAGCATGTGCACCTCGTCGATGATATATACCTTATACTGCCCCATTTGCGGTGGCACCCGCACCTGATCTACCAGGTTGCGGATATCATCTACTGAGTTGTTGGAAGCAGCATCAAGCTCATATACGTTAAACGATTGCCCGGTATTGAACGAAGTGCATGATTCACACTGGTTGCAGGCTTCCGTTTCGGCGGTAAGGTTGGTGCAGTTGATGGTTTTAGCCAGAATACGGGCACAGGTAGTTTTACCCACACCGCGCGGACCACAAAACAAAAAAGCCTGTGCAAGATGGTTGTTGCGGATGGCGTTTTTGAGTGTGGTGGTTATGGAACTTTGCCCCACCACACTGTTAAACAGTGCAGGACGATATTTCCGGGCGGAGACAACAAAGTTTTCCATCAGGTACAAAGATAATCGCCCGGCAACGATTTCAGTACAACTCCTCCAAACTGCAGCCGGATTTCATTAACAATTGGCCGGTATGTTGTGAATAACCTAAAGAAATGGTACGCGAATTTTACCTGAATTGGTGGACAAAACAGGTTTTTTGTTTTTTCTGATCAATATTATACTATTTTTTGTCTAATTTAGAACTTTCCAAATTATCATCATCACACCAATAATTCACATGAAAAAAACTCTTACTCTGATCGGGGCTGTGGCTGTGTCACTTTCCCTGAGTGCACAGGTGTCGTTTAGCGATAACTTTGATGCACTCACAGCAGGCACTTACATCGGGCCCACTTCTTCTTACTGGACAACCTGGAGCGGCACTGAAGGTGGTGCTGAAGATGCACAGGCAAACAACACACAGGCGTTCAGCGCACCCAACTCAATTTATTTCTCTTCTACCAGCAACAACGGTGGCCCGCAGGATGTAATCCTCGATTTCGGCGGTCAGCACAATACCGGTCAGTTCAACATGAGCATGATGATGTATCTGGTGGCCAACAAAGGCGGTTATTTTAACTTTCAGGCCAACACCACGCCCGGTCAGCTCTGGGCGCTGGAGTGCTACATCAACGAGTCGGGTGCTTTTACCATGCAGAATACCGACGGACAGCTGCTCACCGGTACTTTCCCCACAGCAAGCTGGTTTGAGGTAGAATTCAACATCAACCTCAATACCAATACCTGGGAAGTACTCGTAAACAATACCAGTGCAGGCTCGTTTGCCAATACCGTAAACCAGATTGCCTCGATGGATATTTTTCCGGTAAACTCTACCACTTCCGGTGGTAACGGTCAGGCCGGCTTCTACATCGACGATGTGTCGTTTAGTCATACGCCTTACACCCTGCCTGCCCTCAACGGCGCTGCAATCAGCCTGAGCGGCTACACCGGTTTGGCTACCCAGCAGAAACAAGTTACGGCCACCATCCGCAACCTCGGCACCACTGCCATTACTTCGTTTGACCTTGCGCTCAACTATAACTCGGCTACCGTTAACCAAAGCGTTAGTTCGGTAAACATTGCTTCACTCGCTACCACTACCGTTACTTTCACCACACCCATTACACTTGCGGCCGGTAACCTGCCCCTGAGCGTAACCATTTCAAACGTAAACGGTCTGGGTGCTGATGGTGATCCCAGCGACGATGTAAAAACCGTACAGGTGAACCCGGTTATTCCGGCGGGCAACAGAATTGTAGTGGCCGAAGAAGGTACAGGCACATGGTGCCAGTGGTGCCCCCGTGGTGCCGTATTTATGGATTACATGGCTGAAAATTACCACGGTTTCTACGCAGGTATCGCCGTACACAATGGAGATCCGATGGTTAATACAGTTTATGATGCCGGTATCGGCGCGTTGATTGCCGGTTACCCGAGCGCATTGGTTGACCGTGGTACATCTATCGACCCTTCACAACTTGAAGCCAATTTCATTCAGCGTGTGGTAGTACCCGGCAATGCTGTACTTGTTAACGGTGCCACCTGGAATGCTACCAGCCGCCAGCTCGATGTTTCTGTAACTTACACCTTCACCGCAGCTGCTACCACAGCATGGAAAGTAGGTCTTGTACTTACCGAAGACAGCGTAACCGGCACCGGTTCGCAGTGGGCACAGTCAAACGCTTATGCCGGTGGCAACAACGGTGTAATGGGTGGTTTTGAATTGCTTCCCAACCCGGTTCCGGCCAGCCAGATGAACTACAATCACGTAGCCCGCGAAATCACGCCCGGCTTTGGTGGTCTTACCAATTCATTCAGCGCGGCTCCCGCTCCCGGCGATGTACGCACCTTCAACTTCTCGTATATCCTGCCCGCCGGCTGGGATACCAGCCAGATTCACCTTGTAGGTCTGCTTATCGACAACACAGGCCGCATCAATAACGGTTCTTATACCTCTATTGCAGAAGCCGTAGCCAACGGTTTTGTAGCAGGAACGCCTGTGAGCGGTGTGAGTGTAGAAGAACCCGGCGCACCTGATGCAGTGGTAAATCTTTACCCCAACCCCACAAACGGAAATACTTTCCTTACCCTTAACCTGATTCAGACTCAGGAAGTACAGGTAATTATTACCGACGTAACCGGCCGCACCGTGGCTGCCCGCAACTACGGCGAGCTTAACGGCGCATGGACACTGCCCGTAACTACCGAAGGCTTTGCCGCTGGTATCTACAACGTGCAGGTAATTACCGGCAACAACGTGGAAACAAAACGCCTTGTGGTAGAATAATCATCACTCAAGAATTAAAACGCGGATTCCGTACTTTCGGAGTCCGCGTTTTTTTATCGCGCAAAAAATGAACGCAGCAGTATTTCTCTTCCTCTTTTTAATGGCCGGTTTTACTGCACGCGCTACGGAGTGTGTGGACAAACAATTTGTGCATCCGCATATAGATTTTACACTTTGTCAGAACTACAGCAACTACAATGAAATACGCACCATGCATTACCAGATGCGGGCGGAGTTGCTGGAAAAATGGTGGGTGGAAGCGGTGCCGGCCACAAAGCGCGGGAAAGTGAAATTTACAATTAATGTGCTCGACTACGTGCTCACTTTCAACCATGTACAGATTGAGCGTTTCGGCGATAGTTGTTTGATAAGTGTTTCCGGCTTTGTATCGCTCGCGCAACTCGCATCATACATGAACTATTGCATATCACCCGGATTTAAACCGATGCCTTTCAACGGGTATCAGCCGCATCCGAACACCGACAGTTTGCGGAATGTGCGTGATAAGTTGTTGCGCAATTATTTCCCCGCATCCATCCAGAAATACATCAACGAAAAAAACAGACTTTGGATTGGCGGGCCGTATGCGCTTGTGTGTGGAGGTGACTCACTTTGGTACACTTGCAATAATGAGGTAATACGCGTAAAGGCAATATCAAATCTGCCGTTGCAGGTACAAGACCGCTGGCTGTTTTTTCAATCCGACCGTTTTTTTGTACTGGAGGGATGTAAGGTGTTGGTGGAAGAAAAGGTGAATGAAAATTTTGTACGGTATGAGGATTACCGCATTGAGGAATGGAATGGAGATATACGAATCGGGTATGGAAGTGATTTACATTACATCCTCTACAACTACGCCGAAAATTCATTTACCGAAGTAAGAAAAAATCCGGAACAGCGTTAGTTACTGCTTTCCTTCCAGCGCATCCCAAAACTCCACGGCTCGGCGTGTGTGCGGAATTACGATGGTGCCGCCCACGATATTGGCTACCGAGAAAATCTCAAACACTTCATCGCGCGTTACACCCATTTCGTAGCATTTGCCGAGGTGGTACTTCACGCAATCGTCGCAACGCAACACCATTGAAGCCACAAGGCCAAGCATTTCTTTGGTTTTCGACGAGAGTGCGCCATCCTGATAGGTGTTGGTATCAAGGTTAAACAGGCGTTTCAGTACCAGATTATCGGCACCGAGAATGCGCTCGTTCATGCGGGCGCGGTAGTCGTTGAAGTCGTTTACCAGATCCATTAGCAGCAGTATTTATTGGATGTAAAAGGTAATTCGGTACAGAAGAATTACGCATTCTTCATTTTCTTTTCCTGCCGTTTTACCACCAGAATACTGGCTTCAAACAGCACCCAGAGCGGTACGGCCACCAGCATTTGTGTAAACACATCGGTAGTGGGCGTAATTACGGCCGATACGATGAGCACCACAATAGCGGCAATGCGTCGGTTTTTGCTGAGAAAGCCGGAAGTGAGAATGCCGAAACGCGCAAGAAAATAGGCGGCAATGGGTAATTCGAAAACAATTCCCATTAACAAAACCAGCGTAGAGACAACAGACACGTAGGAGTCAAGGGTAAACTGAATTTTAATGGAAGGGTCAACCTTATAGCCACCAAGAAAATATACAGCCATTGGCGATACGATGAAGTAACTGAATGCCACACCGCAGAGGAAAAGTAACGAAGCATAGCCGATAAATCCCTTTGCGCCGCGTATTTCCTTCTCGCCTAGAGCTGGTTTAACAAAACGCCATAGTTCCCAAAGCAGATAGGGGAACCCAATTACAAGACCGGCTACAAAAGCCACCCACATGTGGCTTGTAAACTGATCGGTGAGGCCGGTACTCTGGAAAATAAAATCAAATTGTGTAAAGCAGAGCGAATCACCCATGTTGAAGCTTTGCGAAATTTTGCAGAGCAGCTGAAAGGTAATGAACTCCGGCTTGCTGGGTCCCATTACAATTTTGCCAAAAAGAATTTCGGGGAACGCAAAGGCCACGCCGGCAAAAGTAAATATGACTAATGCCGCGCGCACCAGATGCCAGCGCAGTGCACTGAGGTGGCCCATAAACGACATTTCTGCCGCGCCTGATTCTTTCTTTTTGCCAAATAATGCAGCCATCGGATCGGGCGCAAAGATAGCGGTTTTGACGTGTTCCGCTAACTGCCGCCCATGTTAATGTACAACGCGCTGCACCAGTGTTTGTCCGCTTGCGGAGGAGATGTGCAGCAGATATATGCCCTGCGGCAGGGCAGCCTGCACCGGCAGCCGGTTACGTCCGGGCAGCAGTGTGCCCCGCAGCTGTTCGCGCCCTGCTATGTCGGTAAGTGTAAATGTGGCGGGCGCGGGGCTTTGCAAATCGGCCTCAAGCACATCGGTAAACGGATTGGGGAATACATTTACCGCAAAGCCGCTTGTTGCTGCAGCCGGCATACCTACTGATACATTGCCGGTATCGCACACCGGAAATGTGCTTACGTAGCCGGCAAAGAAGGTAGCCAGGTTGGTTTCGCGCAGCAGGGCATTGTCGTAGGCATGGCAGGGATTGTTTACCTGATCGAGGCAGCTGCCGGGGCCTATCCAGTAGTTGAACGGAAAATTGGTGGTGGTGAAATTGTTCTGAATGGTGTAGCCGTAATTGTTTGCGGTGTTGAGGTTGCTGATTGCGCGGCTGCCCCTTACCACCGGGGTGTTGCTGATGCCGAAGCAGCCGTAGCCGTTGGTAAAGCACCAGTTCAGATACTGATACACGCGGCCTTGGTCTATGGGTACAATCGGGTCGCAGGGCTGGTGGAAGGAGAAAATGGCCGGAGCCGGGTTGCTTGCACTTCGATATTGCAAAAGATCAGTAAGCATGCCGCCGAAAATATTGCCCACACCTTTTATCGTGTATTGCACCGTAGTGGGTTCAATACTCCCGTCGGGCGGCCCCAGATCAGGCCGGGCTACCGAGGGCAGGCTGAATGTTTGCGTGGCATTGTACGAGCAGGTGAGCGTGGACGCGTGCGGATTAGGCGCTGCCGCTATGGCACCCGTGGGCGATGGTTTTTCGATGAGTGTGTCCATTAGTGCCACACCAAGTGCAATAAAAGCGCCGGCGCTTTCGCCCATAACAAATACATTGGCAGTATCAATACGATAAAACTGATTGCGGTTAATCATATAACGCAGCGCACCTTTGGCATCCTGTATGCCGCGGTAATAGGCCCTGTACCATTCGGCCGTGTCGGTGGCAAACACGCAACTGTAATTCGGGTAGTTGCAGGTGCGGGCAGTATCGTCGCTCACAAAACCAAGCCGGTAATTGATGTTGGCCGTGACATAGCCGCGTTTGGCAAATTCCTTACTCAGGTATGTGACAGAAGGATCGTTTTTGCTTCCTTCAATAAATGCACCACCGTGAATAATCAGCAACAGCGGCCGCCTCGAAATCTGCTGCGGATCGTTGCAACGCGGTGTATAAATATCCATCCGCAACGAATCTGTACCTCCGTTGAAATTAGTAGCCGTGCCGTAAAATACATTGTATGTACTATCGTACGTATATTTTTTGTCGATCCACTGCTGCGCGTGAACCGACAAGTTAATCAGCAGCAAAGCAATGCAGGTAATTATGTATTTCATGAGATTTATTGGTTTTGCAGATGTAAGGGCATATCTAATTTAAAAAAATATTCATCAGAATAACTAGCGTTTTTTTAGTAATTCATTGCAAAATAGGGGAATAAGCGGATGTACAATAGTCCATTAAATTTTTATCTTCACAGCATTATGACACCCTCCAGTCTCCCCAAATCAAGAACGCTGCTTCAGCCTTTGTTTATGGCTGCTGCCACAGTGGTTTTGCTGCTTACTTTTTTTGCATACTCGCAGCATTTCAATAATCCCTTTCAGTTCGACGATTCGCACACCATTGAATACAACATGTCGATCCGCGACATGAGTAATCTTCCTTCCTTTTTTACCGATGCGGCCACATTCAGCACCAATCCGGCCAACCGTGCGTGGCGGCCGGGTGTAACCACGCTTAATGCCCTGAATACAGCCATGAGCGGTGGTGTGCCCAAACCGTTCTGGTTTCATGTAACCATTTTCAGCGGATTTATTTTGCTGGGCGTGCTTATTTTTTTCATGGTGCATCATTTGCTTCGGGAGTCGTTTCCTGCATTCAATGGCTTGCATTGGGCTGCGCTTGGAGCCACCGGTTTGTTCTGGCTGCACACAGCCAATGCCGAAACCATCAACTACATTATCTCGCGCTCCGATGCCGGTTCTACACTTATGATTGTGGCTGGTCTTTTCCTGTTTATGCGTTGGGAAAAAGCACGTAACAATTATTTGTTTGTAGTGCCGTTTATGCTGGGTTTTCTGATTAAAGAACCCGCTGTAATGGCTGTGCCGCTGCTGGTAGTGTATCTCTGGCTTTACGGCGCAGGCGAAAATACCTTGCGCAAACAATGGGTGAAACTGGCAGTGGCAATGGCTGTGCTGGTGGTGATGTTTCTGATTTCGCGGGTGTTTACACCACCTTCATGGACATCGGGCGGAGGGAGCTGGTATGCGTATTTGTTTACGCAGTTTTTTGTAATTGTACATTACTTCAATACGTTTTTCCTGCCGGTCAATCTCAGCGCCGATACCGACTGGGGACTAGTGCCGGGTGCGGGCGATGACCGGGTGCTGGCTGGTTTGTTTATTATCGGGGTATTGCTGTTTGTGGCCTGGCGTTGTTCAAAACAAAAGGAAACGCGCGGCATTACGTTCGGGCTGCTCTGGTTTTTTCTGGCACTTGCGCCCACATCAAGTGTAATGCCGTTTGCCGAAGTGCTGAACGATCACCGCACTTATTTTCCGTATATCGGGTTAATTATTGCGCTTGTTTCGGCGGTGGTAGCTTTGCTGAATAAGTATGAGACCAGTGCCAAAATTGCCACGCTGCGCTACGGTGCGGTGGGCATGTTTGCCGTGCTTCTGCTGGCACACACGTTCGGTACATATCATCGTTGTCACGTATGGGGCAGTGCTGAAACGCTCTGGAAAGATGCAACGGAGAAAAGTCCGGGCAACGGTCGCGCATGGATGAATTATGGTTTGGCGCTAATGAGTAAAGGTGATATTGCGGGTGCCGAAATACAGTTTGCCGAAGCCTTGCGTCTTTCGCCGTATTACTCGTATGCCAACATCAATATGGCTATAGTGAAACAGCGGCAGGGCAATACGGTAATGGCCGATACGCTTTACGAACGCGCATTGCGTTATGCGCCAAACGATGCCGAATCGTACAACAACTATGCCTGGCATTTGTACAACACCGGCCGCAATGAACGTGCCGCAAAACTTGCCGAAGCGGGCCTGAAACTCAGTGCCAATCACGAAAGCCTCAACAACCTCTACGCCATTCTGGGCAAAGGAAGTAACACGGTGCTTTCGCCCGAAGCCTTGCTTACCAAAAGTCTCGGCCTTTACAACAGCGGTAATTACCGTGGCTGCATTTCTGCCGCACAGGAAGCCATAAAGCAACGCCCCGATTACTCGCTGGCCTGGAACAATGTGAGTGCAGGCTACATCAAGCTTGGCCTTTTCGACAGCGCCATTGTGGCCGGGAAGCGGGCTGTGGAGCTTGATGCCACAAATGCACAGGCTAAAGGCAATATGGATTTTGCGTTGCAGCAGAAAAAACTTTTTGCCGATAAAGAGGCCGCGTTAAAACAAAAGCCCACACACGACGGCTGGATTCAGCTTAGCCTCGACTGGTTTAATGCGGGTAATTTTACAAACTCGGTTTATGCTGCCGAACAGGCCATTGCCCTCGATCCGAAAAGTTATATTGCATACAACAATGTGTGCGCT
The DNA here is from genome assembly GCA_020402865.1 of Bacteroidota bacterium. Taxonomy (NCBI): domain Bacteria; kingdom Pseudomonadati; phylum Bacteroidota; species Bacteroidota bacterium. The sequence goes on from JADBYT010000026.1 coordinate 167,074, forward strand.
GCCCACAACCGCCTCGGAAACTGGAACGCCGCCATTGAAGCCGGAGATAAGGCGCTGCAGCTAAAGCCCGACTGGGAACTGGCAAAAAACAACCTTGCTGAAGCGAAACGCGGTTTGGCAAAGGCCAAATAATTTAGAACTCCCAAGCACTCACAACCTCTTATGAACATACTCGGTTTCAACTGCTACGGTCACGATTCTGCTGCTGCACTTATTGTGGATGATAAGGTAGTTTTTGCAGTGGAAGAAGAACGCCTGAACCGGAAAAAACATTTTGGCGGCGTACCCGAACATGCCATTCGCGCCTGTCTTGATCATGCCGGCCTGCAGCTTGCCGATATTGACCATGTGGCGTTTTTCTGGAAACCTTCCATTTCGTACGCCAAGATTCCGGTTTACCTGTTTAAGTTCTGGAACAAAGTGCCGGCGCTGATGCGCGAGCAACGTTCGTTTTCGGTGGAAGAAAATCTGGGCATGCTCAATTACCTGCGCGATATGCGACGCTTGCCGGAAAAGCTCAAGGAACTGTTTCCCGAATCGCGTCCGGCAAAGTTTAAGTTTCATACGTTGGAACACCATCTCTGCCACGCCGCCAGTGCTTACTACTGCACACCTTACGAAGATGCGGCCATACTTACACTTGATGGTGCCGGCGAGTGGAGCACCGTGCTACGCGCACATGCCAAAGGAAATACAATTCAGAAATTAGGCACGGTGGATACGCCGTATTCGTTAGGTGCTTTTTATCAGGCCGTGTCGCGCCACCTCGGTTTTAAACTTATTGAAGGGCCCGGAAAACTGATGGGCCTTGCTTCTTACGGTAAGCACGATAGTGAAGTGTATGAGCAAATGCGCAAAATCGTTACACTTACCGACGATGGCGGCTTTACATTCGATATGTCGTGGCTGAGTTATCACTACACACGCAAAACCGGTGTTACCAAAAAATTTACCGATGCATTCGGCCCTTCAAAAACCGAAGGCCGGGACTGGAGCGAGCATGAGCTGAATGTAGCCGCAGCAGCGCAGCATATTGTGGAAGACGTAATTCTGCACATGGCCCGCGTACTTAAAAAGCAAACAGGTTCAGATACACTGTGCATGGCCGGTGGAGTGGCGCTGAACAGTGTAACCAACGGACTCATTGCCAAAGAAGGTTTGTTTAAAAACATCTTTGTGCAACCGGCCGCCGGCGATTCGGGTACGGCTTTGGGTGCGGCGCTTTACCTTAATCACGGTGTATTTAAGCGGCCGCGCAAATGGGTTATGGATACTGCTTTTCTCGGTCCATCGTATGATGATGCACGCTATGAAAAAGCGGTAAAAGCCTGCGGATTGCCCTACGAAAAAATGGACGACCCCTACACCTTTGCGGCAAAGAAACTGGCAGAAGGTAATATTCTGGCCTGGTTTCAGGGCCGCATGGAATTCGGGCCGCGCGCATTGGGCAACCGGAGCATCCTCGCCAGTCCGCTGGTGGCCGATATGAAAGCCATTCTCAACGCACGCGTAAAATTCCGCGAAGGATTCCGCCCCTTTGCCGCCATTGTGCTTGAAGAAAGCTGCGGCACCTATTTCGACAGTGATTTCCCGAATCCGTATATGCTTTTCGTTTACAATGTGCGGCCTGAGTATCTCAATAAACTTCCGGCCATTACACACGTCGATAACAGCGTGCGCATACAAACCGTAAACCAAACCGAAAACCCCGAAATGCGTCGCCTGCTCGAAGCCTTTCAGAAGGAAACCGGCTACTCCGTACTCGTAAATACGTCATTCAATATCAAAGGTGAGCCCATTGTAGCTACGCCCGAAGATGCTGTGCGCAGTTTCGCCGAGGCTGATATGGATTATCTGGTAATCGGAAATTACGTGGTGCGGAAGAAATAAGCAGGCCGCAGATTGCGTTTTTATGCAAAAACATACATGCGAAAAATAATGCTTAAAGCGGCATGGCTGTTTACTGATTTGCTTGCCTTGCCGCTGGCTTATTTCTGTTATGCGTTTATCGCATCAGCTATTCCTGTTAATGCTTCGCACGTTCAGCCCGAAACAGGTATAACCATTTACATTCACAGCAACGGCTTTCATACCGATCTTATTCTGCCGGTTGAAGAAACCACCACGCAAACCAATTGGCTCGAACTGTTTGACGATTCGCTGCTGCAACGCAAACACCGCAATGCAAAATGGATGGCTGCAGGCTGGGGCGATGAAGGCTTTTACCTTGATTCGTATAACAATACATTTCCCGGTTTTGGTACTTGCTGCAATGCGTTGCTCGTGCCCTCGCCTTCGTTGCTGCACGTAGCGTTTTATGAGCATGGTTTTTCACGAACCGCGCGCTGCCGGCCGGTAAAACTTCGCACAAATGAATACGCGCTGTTTTGTAAATTTATCCGGCAAACCTTCGTGTGCAATGCGCAGGGGCGTGCTCATCCCATTTCATCGCCCGGTTATTGGGAATATGATTATTTCTTTCGGGCCAATGGAAGCTATCATCTTTTTCAAACCTGCAACGACTGGACAAACGATTGTTTGAAAAGCAGTGGTTTGAAAGCTCCGCTCAAAGCACCTTTTGACAGGTTTGTTCTTCAGTACTATTAATTTTGATTAGGTGCTTTACGCTCAGCTTATTGAAACAAAACGATTAGGTGATTACACGTTTCAAACTGAAAATCATCGTTAATAATCGTTGATAAAAAGTATGTATGGTGAGGAAACAACCTACGTTTGATCCGTTCACCAAATTAGAGCCTGTTTAAAATTTGTTTTTGAGCTTTGTGTTGAGCGGATTTTTCCTCAGACAAGGCGTGTTTTGCAGGCGATCCTTGGAGAGGATCGACAAAAAACAGAACGCAGGATGAGGAAAAATGCGCCGAAACAAAGCCAAAGGATGAATTTTAAACAGGCTCTTATATTCACGCTATTATGAAATACATATTTCGGTTCATTCCGGTACTTGCACTTTTTCTGCTTTCATTTTCTCCCGATCAGACAAAGAGCGACGAAGAACAAATTAAACAGGTTGTAAACTCATTTATGCATTGTTTTGAAGTAAAAGACAGCGCCGCATTTTATTCTCTTTTTCACGAAGATCCGGTAGTATGGGTTGGAATTACAAAGGAGAATACACTGATGAAATACAGAAAGAAAAATCCGAAAGAACCTGATTTCTTTTCTGACAGTTATCAAACCTTCTATAGTTCAATCACACCTCAGGAAAAAGAAGCTGAGAAATTTTACAATCTGGTTATTCATCATGATGAATGTATTGCCTCGGTTACGTTTGATTACAGTTTCTGGAAGAACGGTAAGCCGTTAAATTGGGGGAAAGAAAGCTGGGCATTAATTAAAGTAAATGGTCAGTGGAAAATTACAAGTGTTGTATTTTCATACGAGGAGGAAAATGTGAGAAAGGAGAAGAAGGGGATGGCGCTGAAAGGGGATGAAGAAGCAGAACTCCGTAAAGTGATTGATGAGTTTGCTGATTGTATGGTAAAGAAAGACAGTGCGCGTTTTTGCAAACTTTTTCACGAAGATCCTGTTACCTGGGTGGGTGTATATAAAGCGAAATCATACGCTAAAAAATTAGAGAAGGACAGCGCCCTGAGTCAATGGTACAGTAATGGTTATCGTTCCTTTGCACATTCATTAACCAAAAAAAATCCCGTTGAAGAGAAATTTGAAAACATCAATATTACATACGATGAAAATCTTGCAGCCATCACCTTCGATTACAGTTACTGGGCTGCCGGCACAAAACGTAACTGGGGAAAAGAAAGCTGGATACTGATTAAAACCAACGGCCAATGGAAAATTACCAGCGTAATTTACTCAGTAGAATATGAATCCGTTACACCTGAACCCCGGCGATAATTACAAAAGAGATCATCTTGAATACTAATGCCGATAATATTCACCCGAGCAATTCATCCGTAACCTGTCCTCCCGAGCGGAGTAGAGGGAAGACAGGTTACAAACTCATCATTTCCTTCAGTTTCACGGCCTGACGGCGCGAAATTTCAACCTGCTCACCACCTTTCAGTTTTACGAGGAGCCCGCCGTTGAACCAGTTTTCAATACCTTCCACCCAGTGCAGGTTGATGATGTGCTTTCGGCTGGCACGGAAGAAAACCTTTGTACTCAACCGTTCATCGAGGTAGTTGAGTGAGCGGAGGATGAGTGGCTTATAGTTGTTGAAATAGATGCGCACATAGTTTCCTTCCGACTCAAACAAGCGTACATCGCCGAGTTTTACAAACCAGCATTTCTCACCGTCTTTTACAAATACCTGATCGGTTTCGTTAAGCACATTGTTTCTTTCGGGCGCGTTGCTGTTTTCGTGCAGACGCGAGGTGAGTTTGCGGATTGTGTCTGACAAACGTGCGGGTTGCACGGGTTTGAGCAGGTAATCGAGTGCGCTTACTTCAAAAGCGCGTATGGCATACTCATCATGTGCGGTAACGAAAACGACTTCGGGCACAAATGAAATTTCTTCGAGCAGTTCAAAACCGTTTTTGCCGGGCATTTGTATGTCGAGGAAAACCACATCGGGTTTAAGCTGCTGAATGGTTTCTATTGCGGACACCGCATCGCCGCATTCGCCGGCAATTTCAATTCCGGGATAAGAACTGAGCAGGCTTTTCAGTTCCTGACGCGCGAGGCGTTCATCGTCAACAATTAATACTTTCATGCGCTTAGTTGTTTGGGCAGATACAATGTTGTAATTACAGTTTCATCGGAGCCGCTGCCAATTTCGAAGCGGGCGCGGCCGTTGTAAAGCAGTTGCAGGCGTTCGTAGGTATTGCGCAAACCGAATCCGGATTCGGGTGTGGCATCAGGTTTCCAGGTGCCGGAGTTCACAATGCGAATGTGCAGGCCATTTTCATCGCTGCGGGCATTCACTTCTATCCGGCCGCCTTTGGCTAATTTGGCAATACCGTGTTTAATGCCGTTTTCTACCAGTGTTTGAACCATCATTGGAGGCACAAAAATATTTTCGCAGCCAGCTTCAATGTGCAGCGAGTATTGTAAACGCTCTTCAAAACGTGCCGTTTCAAGTGCAAGGTAATTGCGTATGGCCTCCACTTCCTGTTCAAACGGAATTACCTTTTGCTTTCCCATTTGGAGCGTGGTGCGCAGCAAGCCCGAAAGCTGTGTCACGGCATCGCGTGCCCGCTGCGGATCTTCGTCAACCAATGCGCGTATGGAATTGAGCGCATTGAACATGAAATGCGGATTAAGCTGTGCCTTGAGGCGGTTGAGCTCGGTTTCGCGCATGGCTGCTTCCCAGCGCAGGTTGCGTATTTCGGTTTGCCGCGCATGTTCGAGATAATGCACGGTGAAGTAAATGAGCGACCAAAGCAAGAAGAAAAATGAAAAGTTGAGCAGCCCGGTAAAAAGCCCGGTCAAGTTTTCGGGTATGCCCGAATTGCCCACCAGCAAAATGCGAAACAGCAAATGCAGCAGCTGCATGGGTACCGCCATGAGCAGAATGACGCCCAGCATGCGCGGAATAACTTGTACAAGTGGCAGGCGCAGCCAGTTGCGGCGAATAATTACTGTGCGCAGCGATTGGGTAAGCGAAATACCCAGCAGCCAGAGCAGCAAAAGCTCAACCGCAATGGCGGGCCGGAACCTGTCGGCAAGCACCAGATACACGGCATTGAGAACGGCATACACCGACCAGCCGCCCAACTGAAAAACCCAGTAGAGCTGCTTACGGTTTATGCGTATGCCGGCTGCTTCCATACACGGTTAGCGGTTAATCCACGATTTGCGCAGCTTGAGCTGGGCCGGAGTGGCATCGTTGGAAGGCGTGAGCACATGGCGGCGGTTTACCTCTACCGGATGCATACGTCCTTTGAGTTTCACTGTATAGGAGCTGCCGTCTTCGCGCTCACGACGAACCTTCATCTTTATTTTGTAGCCAGGCTTGGTCATCGCCTTTTCTACAAAACTGCCAAGCACAGCAGCCGCATTATTGAGCGTTACTTTTTTTCCATTTACCGATAAGATCTCATCGCCGCGCTGATAACCCATTTCACGCGCAAATGCGTTGGGCTCTTCCGGAAACAACACCAGCCGTCCGCGGTCGTCAACCATCAACCCGTAACCACCAAACGGTGTGAGTGCCTGCGCCTTTACTTTCTTCTCATACCCGATTCCTACCGCCGCAAACACTTCTTCAAACGGCAGCGGTTCGTTTCCGGCCACATATCGCTTAAAGAAATCGCCGATTTCAGGATAGGTCATTGCCGTGATAATCTGAAAAAGCGAATCATCAGGAAACGATTTATCCTTGCCGAACCGTTTCGACAAATCGCGCATGAGTTCCTGCGTACCATAGGTGCCGCCCGAAAGTTGCAGCAGTTTAATATCAAGACACATAGCAATGAGTGCGCCTTTCTGATACACGTTGCCGTATTGTTCTTCGTGTTTATCAAGCACCCCTTTGCTCATGGTGGTAAAGGGTAATTCATCGTCGTAGCGCGCGGTAGAGGTAACCATTTTCTGACGCATCACGGCCAGAAAATCATCCATGCTCATAGAGCCATATTTCACCTGCACATGTTGCGCCGAATACTCGGTGAGTCCTTCGTACAGCCATAGGTGCTGCGACATCTGCGGCTTATTGAAATCAAAATCGCCGATTTGCTCAGAATGGATGTTGAGCGGAGTAACGATGTGAAAAAACTCATGCGCCGCTACATCTTTTATCATTTGCGCTATGTCTTGCGGCTTTTCTTCATGCAGCGCATAGAACGATGAGTATGAATGTTCGAGCGCCCCCATTGACCCCGATTTAAATCCTACCTGCGGATCAGTAAGGTAAATGATAAAGGCGTAGTTGTTTACCGGAAGTGTGCCGCCGAGGTACTGCCGCTGCTGATCGAGCAGAATGCGCAAACTATCGGCCACAAATTGTGCACTCACTAGTTTTTTTGGCGAATACACCGAGATAAGTACATCGGTATTGCCCACCAGTAGGTGTGTGGTGTCGGGGCGACAATACATCATCGGGCCATCAGCCAGATCCATGTAGTTCGCTACGTGGTAGGTGTCGGTGAGTTCGGTGCGGGTGACATCGTTAAGACCGGTAGCGCCGTAAAATCCGGGCGGGTGCGTAATGCTTACTTCGTAGCGCGAGCGCGTCAGGCCTTTGAAGTAGCCAAAGAAACCATGTGTGTTGATTACAAAATTTGTGTCGGCCTGAATGTTGGTGCCACCGGGTTCAAATACAAATGCCTTTTTCTGTGGCGTATCCCACGTGTCTTCTACATTGTAAGTGATTTTGTACAGCTTTTTCGCGTCGGTAATTGTCCACGAATTTTCGTTGCTGCGTTTCACCGGAAGTTTATTTTCCTGCGCATCATAAGCTTCAAAATCCCATACAAACCGCCCGAAATCATATACCGAGTATGTACCCGGCACCATTGCGGGCATCATGTAAACGGCTGTGTCGGATGCAATTTTGGGAGTAATCAGTTCAACCTTCAACTGATCGCGTTTTACATTACGCAAATCAACCGAAAACTGATAGCGGTCGGTTTGTATTTGTGCGGCTGCCTGAAGCACGAAGCAGAGCGAGAAAAATAATACAGCTTTTTTCATATATCGTGTATTGAGCGATCGGATTAATGCCAGCGGAAAAGTTTATCGGTTTTCCATTTGTAGCGCCACCAGAGAAATGCAATTACCACAGTCATTACAATCAGGTAACTGATGTTTTCTGCGGCCATATTCATTTCGCCCACACTGCGCCAGATAGTACTCGATTGGATGGCACTGTCTGACGAAGTAATTACCACTGCGCCAAACAGGTTGTTGATGAAGTGCATGCCCATTGCCAGTTCAAGCCCTTCATCGAGCACGGTAATTACACCAAACAAAATGGCAGGCAGCAAATATTGCGGCAGCACGGCAAGCCGCCCGTATTTAGCCGCTTCGGGATTAAACATGTGCATGCCGGCAAAAATGAGTGAGGTAATTATGATGCCCCACACCGGGCTTTTGGTGGCCTGAGCAAAACCCTGAAGCAAGTTTCCGCGCATGAAAAATTCTTCGAACCAGGTTTGAACCGGGAGCAGCAATATGGCTACCACAAAGGAAGGAATGAAGTCTTTTACACTGAATGAATAAACCACTTCATCGGGCTTGCTTGCCATATTCACCGCCAGCATTACAGCCATTAAACCACCCCAAAGCGTGAGACCGGTAATGAAGCGTTCGCGGCGGAATTTCGGGTGGCCTGTAACAATACTCAGAAATTTTTTACGCTGCACTTTGGTTACGCCCAGCCAAAGCCCGGCCATGGCCACCACAAAAATGAACAGTGTGAGCGCAAGCACTAACCACGGTGGCTGATGAATTATTTCCGGGTTGAGCAGCTTTGAATTGATGTCGGGATCGGTGAGGTTTACGTATTTGTTTTTTATTGCGATAACGGCAATAAACAAAAACGGGATTTGTCCAAGCAAATATCCGCCCATGGCCAATGCACCGGTGGCGAGGTAAAAGCCAAACTTATTTCGGCCCTGAAGGCCGGCCTGCATGAATTTGTTGTATAGCACGGGCGCGGGTTCGGGCGCAGGTGCCTGCGAAGGCCAGTAAGGTGTTGCCGGCCCGTTTGGGGGGATGTGGTTTTCGTGTTCCATAACTCAGTACTGCAATACTAACGCAAAAAACCGGGCTTATGACCCGGTTTTCATACGAATTAAGTTACTGGTTAGATGACCGGTAATCAGGCATTACCGGCGGCATCGTCGTGAATGGTCACTTTTTCAATGCTGTCGCCTTCGCGAATCGAGTCGAGAATTTCGAGGCCGCTGGTTACTTTGCCAAAGCAGGTGTGTTTGCGGTCGAGGTGAGCGGTTTGCTGGCGGCTGAGTACCACAAAAAATTGTGAGCCGCCTGTGTTGGGGCCACGGTGCGCCATAGAGAGCACGCCACGATCGTGGTACTGGTTGCCGCCGGTAAGTTCGCAGGGAATGGTCCAGCCGGGGCCGCCTGTGCCGGGCATGCCGGTTGCGCCTTCGCGGGTGTTGGGGCATCCGCCCTGAATTACAAAGCCCGGAATTACGCGGTGCCATTTCAGGCCGTCGTAAAAGCCGCTTTTTGCCAGTTTCACAAAGTTGGCCACGTGTCCCGGAGCATCCTGCTCGTAGAAAGACACGGTGAGCGTGCCTTTGTTGGTTACAATATCTGCTGTCATATGTATAGTATGCGTGTTCGTATCTGGCGCGAAGATCGGTATTTTTTGCGGAGTAAAAGCAGGCGGGTTTTGCCTGTAAACGGCGGGAAATCAGAAATGCCTGCCGGGCATGTTACCCGGGCCTGCGCATATTTAATTATCTCTGCTGCGTATTTCTGATTGCTCAACTAAAATACGCACGTGTACTGGTTTCATTTGCAATTACAGTGCAAAATTGCGCACCGCCTCATAAAATGCATCAGGCTGGTTGGCGTGTACCCAATGGCCGGCATCGGCTATTGTAATAAGTTGCGAATGAGTGAAAAGCTGCGGAAGCTGCGCCGCATCCTCGTCGGTGACGTAATTTGATTTTGCGCCGCGTATAAAAAGCGTTTCAATTTCGCACGGAGCCGGTGTTTCGGTGGGCTCGGCCACAATGTGCATGTTTTGACTGATAACCGGGAGGTTGAAACGCCAGTCGAGCTGTTTACCGCCGCCGGGTAAATCGCGCCAGTAAAGATTTTTGAGCAGGAATTGTATGGTGCCTTCGTCGTGCAGGTGTGTGCGCAACACGGCTTCTGCATCCTTTCGCGATTCGAGCGCGGGCAGATTCACATCGAGCAGCGCAGCTACCACATCCTGCTGCCCCACCGGATAACGGCGCGGCGCAATATCAGCCACAATGAGTTTTGAAATGGCCATCGGATAATCAAGAGCGAGGCGCATGGCCGTTTTTCCGCCCATCGAATGCCCGAGCAACACCACATCATGCAGGCGCTCAGTACCGAAAAACTCAACCACATCATCGGCCATAGCTGTGTAGCTCCATTCATCGCTGTGCGGCGACTGCCCGTGATTGCGAAGGTCAAGTGTGTAAACGGTAAACTCGTCGGCCCAGCGTTTGGCCAGCGCTGCCCAGTTGTCGGAAATACCAAACAGTCCGTGCAAAACTACTAATGGCCGCCCGCTGCCTTGTTTGCGGTAGAAAAGTTGCATAGCGGGTGTAAAGGTCGTAAAGAATTAACTTCTATGCACTACACCGCCACAACCGCCTTAATATGCGGATGCGGATCATAGCCCTCCAGCACAAAATCCTCAAACTTAAACCCAAAAATATCGTTCACCTCCGGATTGATTTTCATCACCGGCAGTTTGCGGCATTCGCGGCTGAGCTGGAGTTTGGCTTGCTCAATGTGATTGCTGTAGAGGTGTGCATCGCCGAGGGTATGTACAAACTCGCCGGGCCGGAGGTTGCATACCTGCGCCACCATCATGGTGAGCAGGGCGTAGGAGGCTATGTTAAACGGCACGCCGAGGAAAATATCGGCGCTGCGCTGATAGAGCTGGCAGCTGAGTTTGCCATCGGCCACATAGAACTGGAAAAAGGCGTGGCAGGGTGGCAGTTTCATGTGTTCAATTTCGCCTACATTCCACGCACTCACAATCAGGCGGCGCGAATCAGGGTTACGGCGGATCTGGTCAATCACCTGCGTAATCTGGTCGATATGGCGGCCATCAGCCGTGGGCCACGAGCGCCACTGTGAGCCGTAAACCGGACCGAGATTACCGTTTTCGTCGGCCCATTCGTCCCAAATGCTTACGCCGTTTTCCTTGAGGTAGGCAATATTGGTATCGCCGCGCAGGAACCAGAGCAGCTCGTGTATGATGGAGCGCAGGTGCAGCTTTTTGGTAGTGACCACCGGAAAACCGTCCTGCAGGTTAAAACGCATCTGGTAGCCAAACACGCTGATGGTGCCTGTGCCTGTGCGGTCGGTTTTCACAGCGCCGTGATCAAGCACGTGCTGCATAAGCTGGTGATACTGCTGCATAGCCGGGAAAATTGGTTGTACAAAGTTACGGCAGGGCAGGGAAGGGCAAAACCGGGTTTTTCAGATTTTATTAACGGGTGATTTTCACCCGGCCAATTCCGTTATTATTGTATTCATGCCAAACCGGTTTTTCCTGTTTCTTATCCTGTGGTTCACTGCCGGAAATGTGGTTGCTCAGCAGCCTTTTTTCGACTCCCTTGCGCTGGCAAAGCGCGGCATCAGGCAAATTGTGGTGCTTTCCGACTATAAAGATCCCGACAGTTCCTCGGTGCGGGTGTTTGATACCTTACAGGTGGCTCAGTTTGGCCGGATGCAGACGTATCCGCTGGCTCAGGTGGCGGTGGCTTTTACATCCGAAATGAAAGAACCCGGCAGCAACGTGCTTATTGAAACGCGCAACGCAAACACCGGAAAAACCGATTTTACCGAGGTTACACATTATCCCGCCCAGCAGCTCATTATTGCCATCGAACAAAAAAATCTGCCTACTGATTCGGCATGGAAATTATCCCGCAACTGCCCCCATCATCCTGCTGATTCCATTATTTACCGCTACGATAATCAACAACGGCTTACCGACAAAACGGTGTATCGTAAAAATAAACTCATTACCCGCGAAACATATACATACAGCCGAAGCGGATTGCCCGAAACCGCGGCCATATATGATCCGAAGTTTTTGCTTTCGCCCGAAGGAACCTGTGTGCGAAAGTATGTGTATCTGAAGTAACTGGAAAATCAGAACCAGCTATACGGATAAACAAATTACCGCATTGCCGGCCCCGGGGGGATAACCTCTTTTTCGAGCCATTCTCACCCCTTTATTTTATTACATTTGCCAGAGCCTGAAACCAAAGCAGGCAGCAACTCCTACATGGCATTCAAAGATTTATTCCGAAAAAAATCGGTTACTCAAATCCTGAAACAGGTTGAGCTTGAAGGAAGCGACGGCCACGGCGGCACACTTTCCAAGCATCTTGGCGTGCGCGATCTTACTGCGCTGGGCATTGCGGCCATTATTGGCGCCGGAATTTTTACCACCATCGGTAAAGCCAGTTTTGATGGCGGGCCGGGTGTAATTTTCCTGTTCCTCTTTACCGCCATTGCCTGCGGTTTTGCCGCGTTTGCCTACGCCGAATTTGCCTCCATGCTGCCGGTATCGGGCAGTGCATATACCTATTCCTACGTAGCCTTTGGTGAGTTATTTGCCTGGATTATCGGCTGGGCGTTGATTATGGAATATGCCATTGGCAATATAGCCGTGGCCATTGGCTGGTCGGGCTACTTTACCTCGCTGCTGGAAAGCGGAGGCATTCATTTACCCGCCTGGCTTACTACCGATGTATTTACCGCACACAAAGGCTTTAACGAAGCCATGGCTGCACTCTCGTCGGGCAGCATTGCCTCACCGGCCGCGCTCGAAGGCGGTTTGCGCGAGGCTTATCTCGCCTGGACTGAATGCCCGAAAATTTTTGGCCTGCACATTATTTTCGATGCGCCGGCGGTGCTTATTGTGGGGCTCATTACCTGGCTCGTGTACCGGGGTATTAAAGAATCGCGCAATGCCAGCAATGCGATGGTTATTATTAAGCTGGCCATTATTCTGCTGGTTATTGCAGTGGGCATATTTTATGTGGATACCGATAACTGGGATCCGTTTGCCCCCAACGGCATTACGGGCATTCTCAAGGGCGTATCGGCGGTGTTCTTTGCCTACATTGGTTTTGATGCCATTTCTACTACAGCCGAAGAATGCAAGGATCCGCAACGCGATTTGCCGCGTGGCATGATGTGGGCCATTGTAATCTGCACCGTGCTTTATGTGCTCATTGCGCTGGTGCTTACCGGCATGGTAAGTTTCGAAAAACTTAATGTGGACGATCCGCTGGCTTTTGTGTTTCAGGAACTTGACCTGAAATGGCTGTCAGGTATTATTGCCGTAAGCGCCATTGTGGCCATGGCCAGCGTGTTGCTGGTGTTTCAGCTAGGCCAGCCGCGCATCTGGATGAGCATGAGCCGCGATGGTTTGCTGCCCAAACGTTTTGCCAAACTGCACCCGCGTTTCAAAACACCGTCGTTTGCCACTATCGTAGCTGGCCTTATTGTAGGCGGCGGCGTGCTGTTTATGAACCTGAGCTTTGTAACCGACCTCACCAGCATTGGAACCCTGTTTGCATTTGTGCTGGTGTGTGCCGGTGTGCTGCGCCTTGAAACGCTGCCCGATGCACCTCGCGGAAAATTCCGCACACCTTACTTCAACTCGCAGTTTGTAGTGCCGGTGCTGGTGGTGCTTTCCATTGTGCTCACGTTCATGTTTGCCAAAGAAGGCACCATGGATTTTCTAAGCAGCCGCACGCTTAATACCGATACAGAAGCACTCACCAAGGCAATTGTGCAAAACGGCAAGGAGGCCGAAGTACGCAACTTCCTCGCATCAGAAATCAAACTCGCTCCCGAATCGTTTGATACTTCATCCACCGCAGGTTTACTCAACGGTCTTTCAGACAATACGCGCCATGATGTAATACGCCGCCTGCCGGTTGATTATTCCTTGAAATATCAAAGCGGGCTGGGTGTGTTTGCACACAACATACCCATGTGGATTTTTATCCTCATTACCTTCTTCATTTCCTACCGGTGTGTAATGAAAAAACTTTCACTCATTCCGGTGCTCGGCCTGCTCTCGTGTTTGTATATGATGGCACAGATTCCCATTCACCAGTGGCTTTGGTTTACGGTGTGGCTGGTAATTGGTCTGGTCATTTACTTCAACTACGGCCGCAAGCACAGTCGTTTGGCGCAGGCTAATAACGCGGCTTAATTGTATGGCAGCAACAAAAAAAACAATACTGATTACCGGCGCATCAGCCGGTTTTGGAAAAGCCACTGCCGAGTTGTTTGCGGCCAATGGCTGGAACATCATCATTACCGGCCGCCGCAAAGTACGTCTCGAACTGCTCGAAAGGCAGCTCCGCGAAAAGTTTGGAGTGAATGTACTTTCGCTGGCGTTTGACGTACGCAATGCGGCTGATGTGAAAACCGTGTTCGGCAATTTACCTGCGGAGTGGAACAGCATTGATGTGCTGGTAAATAATGCCGGACTTGCTGCCGGACTTGCGCCGGTGCAGGAGGGTAGTCTCGACGACTGGGAGCAGATGATTGATACCAATGTGAAAGGGTTGCTGTATGTAACCCGTGCAGTGGCACCACTTATGCAAAGCCGTAAGCAAGGGCACATTGTAAACATTGGTTCCATTGCAGGTAAGGAAGTGTATGCCAACGGCAATGTGTATTGTGCCACCAAACATGCGGTTGACGCGCTTACCAAAGCCATGCGTATTGATTTGCTTCCGCATCATATTAAGGTTACACAAATTGCGCCCGGCATGGCCGAAACCGAGTTTTCTCTGGTACGTTTCAAGGGCGATGAGCAGCGGGCAAAAACGGTGTATGCCGGATTGCAGCCGCTTACTGCCGAAGATATTGCCGAAACTATTTTCTGGGTCGTAAACCGCCCGGCGCATGTAAACATCAACGACATGGTGATTATGCCTGCTGCACAGGCCAATTCCACCACGGTAAACCGACATTCTCAGACATGATGCGTTTTGCTTTCGTACTCGCGGCAGCCTTGCTGTGGGCCGGTTGCGGCCGGTCGCTGAAAAAGGCTGATCTTATTGTATATAATGCTAAGGTATATACAATGGATGGCGGACTTGCCGTGCTCGAAAGTTTTGCCGTGAAAGACGGGCGCATTACTGCGGTGGGCACAAACGAAAGTATTGCGGCGGTGTTTGAATCTGACTCGATGCTTGACGCACAGGGGAAAGTAATTTTACCCGGACTCATTGATGCACATGCGCATTTTACCGGCTATGGGTTGGGTTTGCAGGAATGTGATCTGGTGGGAACCACCTCATTTGCGGATGTGCTGCAGCGCGTAAAAACTTATTCAGCCACCAGTCGCCGCGAGTGGATAATCGGGCGCGGCTGGGATCAGAACGACTGGCCATCGAAAACCTATCCTGACCGTGCGCAGCTTGATTCGCTTTTTCCGCGTACACCCGTATTGCTGCAACGTATAGACGGGCATGCGGCGCTTGCTAATGGTGAAGCGTTGCGCCGCGCAGGCATACGCGATACACTCACCATGAACGGTGGCGAACTGTTGCGTCGTGAAGATGGTTCGCTTACCGGTGTGCTCATTGATAATGCCGTGGAGCTTGTGCAGCGTGTGGTACCTGCGCCAAATGATGAAGTTACGCGTAAGGCCCTGCTTACTGCACAGGCCAACTGTGTAGAGGCCGGACTGACTTCGGTAACTGATGCCGGGTTGCTCAAAAAAGACATTGATGCAATCGACAAACTGCACAAGAGCGGCGAACTGAAACTACGTGTGTATGCCATGCTCAGCGACAGTGCGCCAAACTACACGCACTATCTTGCTTCGGGACCGTATATTACCGACCGGCTCATTGTGCGTTCGTTTAAATTTTACGGCGATGGTGCGCTGGGTTCGCGCGGGGCGTGCTTGCTGAATGATTACAGCGATTTGCCCGGCCACCGTGGCTTTTTACTGCGGACGCGAAAACATTACGAAGAAAAATTCCGCAAGGTGGCTGCCAAAGGTTTTCAGGTAAACACACATTGCATCGGCGATTCGGCTGCGCGTATGACGTTGCGGCTTTATGCCTCATTGCTGGAAGATACACTGCTCGTAAAAGACAAAGCCGCACAACGCTGGCGTATTGAACACGCGCAGGTTGTACAGCCGGCTGATCTGCACTGGTTCAAAGACTACGGCATTATTCCCTCCATGCAGCCCACACACGCCACCAGCGATATGTACTGGGCGGCCGACAGGCTGGGTGATGTGCGCGTGCGCTGGGCGTATGCGCTTAATGCATTGCGCAAAAGCGCAGGAACGGTTGCGCTCGGCACCGATTTCCCGGTAGAGCAAATCAGCCCCTGGCTTACCCTCCACGCCGCCGTGGTGCGCACCGATGCAAAAGGCTTTCCCGCCGGCGGCTACCAGAAAGAAAACGCACTCAGCCGCACCGATGCATTGCTTGGCATGACCCGCTGGGCTGCATACGCCGAGTTTGCAGAAAATGAAAAAGGAAGCATTGCCGCTGGCCGCTTTGCCGACTTTATCATTATCGACACCGACCCTATGACCTGTCCCGAATCAAAACTGGCTGGCATTCAGGTGCTGGCTACCTACATTCAGGGACAAAAAGTTTATCAGCGCAAATGACCCGTTGCCTCTCCCTATTGTTCGCACTCATCCCCCTGCTTGTGCAAGCCCGTTCGGGCAGTTTGTTCACCCGCACCGCACCGCCTGATTTTGCGCGGCGAACCTATGCATTCAGCTATGCAGGCGGACCAGTAGTTTCATTCTTTCGCACGGATACACGAGAGAGTAAGCAAGCCAAACCGTTGCCCGGCTTTACCGGCATGTTTCGTATGCACTTTTTCCCCTCATCATCATTTCATATACAAATCGGCATGGAGCTCATGTCGCAGGCATGCAGTTTTGATACGTATTATTTCGCGCCCGGCCATTCGGTGTTTTACGACAGCAGCTACAACTATAATCACCGCCTGCGCACACTTGAGTTGTATGTGCCCATTATGTTCCGCGCCGGCCTTACCAGCAACGAGGCCAATGCCACGTCTATTTTATATCTGCTTGGTGGCTATGCCCCTAAAGTATTCCTCGGCAGCACAACCGATGTATCAAAAGTAAATGGAGGCGGCGTGTGGGGTGGTTCCACACAGCTTACGTTTGAAAACTGGTTTATCGGAAACCAAACCGGTAACGTAATCATGGCCGGACTCGGACTTGATAAGCGTATCAAAACATCGGAGAAATTTATTTCGTTTGAGCTGTTATTCCGCTACAACCTTTCGCGCTTTATTTACACCGGCCGAATTGATACCAATGAGTTGCTGATAAAGAATTCGTGCCTTTCGCTGCAGATCGGTTATCGTTTTGAAGGTGCGAAAGCCAAGCGTGGGTATTAAAATAAGCAATAACTTACTCACACCTCCTGCCCGAATGTAAGCAGGTTGTGATCAGGATCGAGTACCGAAAATTCCTTTTGCCCCCAGGGCTGTATTTTTAATTGTCCGCCGGGATGTATGGCAACATTGCGGCTTTTCAGCGTTTCGTACAAACTCACCACATCATCGGTGCGGATATAAATCTGACCATAATTTTCGGTTGGGTTGAGTGTGGGGTGAGAAAAGAAATGAAGCTGAACCTTGTCTTTCTCCACTATCAGATAATTTTCGTAATCAGCCGCACTACTATCTGTAAAGCCAAGCTGCTGCGTATAGAATTCTTTTGTAACTGATTTACTGCGCATGGGCAGTTTAGGATTTACCTGTGTGAGCATACGTAACTGTTTTTGCAAAGGTTGTTTTTTTTGTGGAAAGCGTAGCTTGACCAGAATCAAGAAATGCATCAGACACTGTTTTGTGTGATTTTTTTAGTGATTTCTTAACCCGGATCAATGACCGGCCCTGCTGGCAGAAATACTTTTGACGCCGGAATTCTAAAACAAAACAGTATGAAAATTATTCTTAATCTAATTCCTTCCCTAATTGTGAGTGTTATGGGAATTACTCTCAATGCGCAACAACATGAGCCTTTGGCTGAGTCATTGATTGCAAAAAAAACAAATCCTGTAATGAATACGGCCGGCCATTTTCGCTCATCTCCGTCATTTCATCAAACTCCTGCGCAGGCGTTCGCTGGTCAGAAAACCTCATCGGTGCGTGAGCGCCGAGGCGCCGGAGCTTTTTTTTACTTCAATGCTTTCCGGCAAGTGAGTGGCCTGAAGCCCAAAATGAATATCCAAAAACTATTTACAGCGAATACCATGCACATGCAGCAAAATGAAATACAGCTTGGCCTGCGTGCCAACGAAACCGAACCGTTTATTAAGAATCGTCGCAATATTTACAGCGGACTTTGGGCTTTCGCCACACTCAATTACCTCTACGCCGATATTGCGGGATTAATGGATGCCAACATGCTGGCTCAGTATCAGTCCGGAACAGTGGGCGGAATGCGTATTACGCCGGGCTTTCTTACCGCAGCGGCATGTTTCATGCAGGTGCCTATTGCCAACGTGTTTCTTCCGCAGGTAATTAAAAACGAACGCACACTGCGTTGGGTACAAATTGCTTCCGGTGCGTTTATGACTCTGGCGCAATCGGCAACGCTGTTTATGGGCAAACCGTCGCCGTATTATGCCGTTTTTTCCGCCTTTGAAATTGCAGCTACTGCATATATTACGATTGACGCGATTCGCTGGAAGCCGGCAGTGAAAAGGTAAGAGGCTGTTCAAATTTCATCCTTCGGCTTTGTTATGGTGAATTTTTCCCCATCCTGCGTTGCATTTCTTGTCGATACGCTCTAAGTATCGCCTGCGAAAAGCGCCTTGTCTGAGAAAAAATCCACTCATAACAAATCTCA